>NZ_JBQHTZ010000014.1:0-72851 GCF_052065455.1 Collinsella sp. HCP28S3_E9 | reverse complement strand
GCCTTGTCCTGCTCCTTCGGAGCCGCGGACAAGGCGCCGCACTGGTCTGCGGAGTGTTCTGAAAGCTGAGCCCGGCCCCGCCTGCGGTGACTCGGCTGCGAGCGGCCTGCGATGGGGCCGTTGTTGGTTGGGGCCGCTGGGCTGATGTGAGGGCGCGTGGCCGTTGCGGGCCCTGGTCCCGGCGGCGGTCTCGGCGCTTTGCGCCTGCCTCCTTTGGGGACTGCGGGTCCGTGACGGCAGCTGCGGCGCTTCGCGCCTGCTGCCTGAGGCGACTTTGGGGTTGGGGTGAATTGAAGTTGAATACTTTTCCCGAGAAGTGAACGACCTATTTTGGACCCCCGAAGCATTGGCATATTTTGACCGCTATTTCCTGCGGCTTTGCTGCGCGAATCCTGCGGTTTTGTAATCAAAAAGTGTGGATGCTCCGGGGCCTCGTTTTTACTCGTTCACTTCTCGGGAAAAGTATTAGAGCTCAGCTGGTAGGGGTACCGCTTTGGCGTCGAAGCCCCGCGTCTTCTCCGCTTGATTGGGGAAAGTGTCCTCGCTTAAGCAATTGCGTTCCTGCCCAGACGTATCTGCGGAGTCGTCTGCACAATTCGCGGTATTATGGTGCGGAGTTTTGAAAGGAGCCGCTGGTGGTCACGACGACGTTTGCTTCGCCTTTGGGCGAAATCCTGCTTGCCGCTGATGGCCGCGGTCTGACGGGGCTTTGGTTTGAGGGGCAGGAGCACTTTGGCTCCACGCTTCTCCGGGAAGACTCCGAACATGTTGAAGGGGCCGATGCGGTTTCCGGTGCTGGTGGCTTGTCGTCGGCGAGTCCGGCTCATGGTGCGGCTTCTTCGGTGCTTGAGCGTTCGTGGGCTTGGCTGAATGCTTATTTTGCAGGGCAGGAGCCTCTGTATACGCCGCCGTTGCATATGATCGGTACGGCGTTTCAGCGTGAAGTCTGGTTTGAGCTGCTTTCTATTCCGCGTGGCGAGGTCGCCACGTATGGCGAGATTGCGGCTCGTGTCGCCGCCCGCCATCGGGTGCCGGGGAACGAGGACCCCGTTGTGTCTCCTCGTGCGGTGGGGGCTGCGGTCGCTCGCAACCCTATTTCGATTATCGTGCCGTGCCATCGCGTGGTTGCCGCCGACGGCTCGCTTAACGGATATGCCGGCGGGCTCGATCGCAAGGAGTGGCTGCTTCGGCTTGAGGGCGCGTACGAGGAATAACGTTCGAGCGCTTTGCATAGCCAAGATGCCGTGAAAGAACGGGACACGCTTTCCGAATGGAGACTCAGACGGAAACCACGTCCCGGAATTCCGTTTTAAAGCGGGATGCGCTTTCCGAATGGCGTCCCAAGCGGAAACCGTGTCCCGGAATACAGCCTCAGAGTGGGACGTCGTTTCCGGTTGAGACCACCTGCTTGGACATCTTTCTACGCTCGCTCTTGCAGGGCGTAGATCGACTTATCCATGTTGAACAGGTAAGCCACGACGCAGACAATAAAGAACATCGGCAGATTACCAAAGCCGAAGACTTCGCAGCCAATAAGGATGGGTGCGAGCAGCGTATTGGTGGCGCTGCCAAAGACGGCTGCGTAGCCCAGCGCGGCGCAGAACTCGGCGGGCATGCCGAGAATCCCGGCGAGTACGACACCCAGGCTGGCTCCGATGGAAAACAGCGGCGTCACCTCACCACCCTGATATCCTGCGGCAAGTGTGGCGATGGTGAGTACGAATTTGAGCGCCCAGTCCCAAGGCATGATGGTGACCTTACCGTTACCGTTGAGCGCCGCCGATATCAGGTTGGTGCCAAGGCCGCAGTATCGACCCTGCCACAGTGCGAACAGAATCGCCGATAGCGCGATGCCGATAGCGGCGATGCGCGCATAGGGGTTGGGGAGCAGCCGCGCCGCAAGGGTCTTGGTATGGGCAAGGCACCAGGCAAAAGCTCCACCTACCATACCAAACGCGATGCCTAGTACCGCAAGCCGTCCAAGACCGGGGAGGTCAAGCGCGCATGAGGCGACAACGGCGACCGCGAACTTCTCGAGTCCCAGGACACCGGAGGCCATACTTGCGGCGAGCGAGGCTGTAAGCGCGGGAAACAGCGCGCGGTATTCCATGCGTCCTGCGACCAGTACTTCGATAGCAAAGACCGTGGCAGCAAGGGGCGTTCGAAAGAGCCCGGCAAAGCCGGCGGCCATGCCGATAAGCAAAAACGTGTTGCCGGGGTCTCGGAAAGGTAGACGTCGGCCGATCCAATGTGAGACGGTTGCACCGATCTGCACGGCCACACCCTCGCGTCCCGCACTGCCGCCAAAGAGGTGCGTCCCCCACGTGCTCAGCATAATGAGCGGCACCAAGCGCGGCGAGATGGCGTCCTCACGCCCGTGGCCTACGTCGAATACCAGGCTCATGCCGCGGTCGGTGCCCTTGCCCCAAGCGCGGTAGGCAAACACGATGGCAAGGCCCATAAGGGCGAGGAAGGGGAGGAGCAGGGTGATGTGCTCGTCGCGGAAGGCGCCGATCGCCAAAAGCACGCGTCCAAAGAGCGCGCAGATGGCGCCAACGATGATACCGACGGGGATTCCGACGGCACCCATAAGCACAAGACCGCTATAGGTGTTGAGCAGACGTTTGATTCTGCTCGAAGCGCTGCTTTCCGACACTTCTCCTCCAAAACAAAAAAGACTCCTGCCGCAGCGTGATGCCTAGGGGCATCACGTAACAGCAGAAGTCATCAGCAACAAGGCGGTTTAGGGTAACGCGGCAGCTTGGCTGGCGCACCCAACGGAGACATTCATTCCGCAGTGGCATCATAGCGGTGGATACGGTTTGGGTCAAATGGTTGCCGTGGACAGTCCTGGTGCCTGCCCGCACCCCTCGTTTCCCCATATAAAACCTGCCAAAATAAACCTGTCCCTTTTTGGTCGGTGCGAAATGGGTAATACTAAAGAGTTATCCGACCAGATGGGAATTAATCGATGGCTTATATCGAATTCAAAGACGTCGTCAAAGCATACGGCGAGGGTGACGCCCGCATTCACGCGCTCGATGGCGCGAGCTTTACGGTCGAGCGCGGTGAGCTCGCCATTATCCTGGGTGCTTCGGGTGCCGGCAAGACCACGGCGCTCAACATTCTGGGTGGCATGGATACGGCGACTTCCGGCACCGTAACGGTGGATGGGCGCGACGTGAGTTCCGCCAATGAGGCGCAGCTCGTGGAATACCGCCGCGCCGACGTCGGCTTTGTCTTCCAGTTCTATAACCTGGTTCCCAACCTGACGGCGCTCGAAAACGTCGAGCTTGCGGCGCAAATCTGCCCCGATTCGTTCGATGCCGAGCAAACGCTTCGCCAGGTTGGCCTGGGCGAGCGCCTCGCCAACTTCCCCGCGCAGCTTTCGGGCGGCGAGCAGCAGCGCGTGTCCATCGCCCGCGCACTGGCCAAGAACCCCAAGCTGCTCCTGTGCGATGAGCCCACGGGTGCTCTCGACTACAAAACCGGCAAGCAGATTTTGCAGCTGCTGCAGGATACCTGCCGCAAGCAGGGCATTACGGTCATCATCATCACGCACAACTCCGCGCTCGCGCCCATGGCCGATCGCCTGATCTGCTTTAAGAGCGGTCGTGTGGAGAGCGAGACGGTCCAGCAAAATCCCGTGCCTATCGAGACGATCGAGTGGTAGCGCCCATGGACCAAGATCGCCAAAACAGCCAAAACCACGATACGGAGCACGTGGGTAACGATCGGGAGTTCGCGACCTACCGTACCGCTCAAAGCTCAAATGATATGGCGCCGACGGTTTTTCGCCGTGGCATCTCCCGCACAATCCGAGGCAGTCTTAAGCGCTTCCTATCTATCGTGGTCATTACCGCGCTCGGCGTGAGCGTGATGTGCGGTCTTAAGGCGGGCTGCGAGGATCTGCGCGATTCGGTCGACGTCTATTTTGACCAGCAGAATGTCTATGACATTAACGTGCAGTCGACCTATGGCCTTACGCGCGACGATCTTGCGGCCATTCAAGAGGTCGACGGCGTCGAGACGGCCGAGGGCATCTACACCGAGACCGCCTACACCGCCGTGGGTACCACGCGCGAGCGTGTAGTCGTGCAGAGCTTTTCCAGGAAGAATATCGATCAACCGGTGCTGGTGAGCGGCGATTTGCCCGAGAGCGCCGGCGAGGTCGCGGTGACTTCGAAGTTCCTGAAGGCTTCGGGCAAAAAGCTCGGCGACACGGTGAGTTTTGCCGCCAATGACGCGAGCTCGTCGAACCAAAGCGCCAAGGACCAGTTTGCCGCGGGTGATTACACCATTACGGCCGAGGTCCTCGATCCTACTGATGTGAGCTCCGACTCGACAGTCAACGCCTTTCGCGCTGCTTCGGCTGCGGACTATAAGTTCTATGTGAGCGAGGATGCCGCGACATCTTCTTCCTACTCCGCGGTCCACGTGATCGTCGAGGGAGCCAAGAGCCTCAACTCCTATTCAGATACCTACACGACAAAGATCAACGAGGTCAAGGGTAATATCGAGAAGATTCGCGACGAGCGTGAGAAGGTGCGCGCCCAAGAGCTGACGGTCGACGCGCCGGCAAGCTTGGATGCCTCCGAGCGCCAGGCGAATATGCTCTTTGGGATTGAGCAGGACAACATCAACCGCATGCCCCAGGGCAGTGAGGAGCGCGCTCGGGCTCAGGCCGATTTGGACCAGCGCCGCGCCGCCACCGACCAGCAGTTTGCCGATGCACGCGCCGAGCTTTCCGATCTGGGCGAATGCACTTGGTACATCCAGGATCGCGGTAACATCGCAAGCTACTCAAGCGTCGAGAGCGACAGCTCTTCGATTGAGGCCATCGCCACGGTTTTCCCATTTATTTTCTTCGTCGTAGCCGTGCTCATCAGCCTTACCACCGCTACTCGTATGGTCGAGGAGGAGCGCACGCTCATTGGCTTATACAAGGCGCTCGGCTATTCACGCGGGCGAATCCTGTCCAAATACGTGGACTACTCGCTGTGGGCATGTCTGTTCGGCGGCGTACTCGGCAACATCATCGGATTTGTGGGGTTGCCGCTGTTCCTGTTTACGGTGTTCGATGACATGTACTCACTGCCCCAGATGCTGCTTTCGTACGACATCGTGTCCTCGATCGTCTCGGTGGCGCTGTTTACCGTGGGCGTGGTGGGTGCCACGATTATCGCCTGCCGCCACGAGATGGCCGAGACCCCAGCCTCGCTTATGCGTCCCAAGGCCCCGCGAGCCGGCTCGCGCATCTTGCTTGAGCGCATCGGCTTTATTTGGCGCCGCATGGGCTTTTTGAACAAGGTGGCAGCGCGTAACCTGTTCCGCTACAAAAAACGTGCCTTTATGACCATCTTCGGTATCGCCGGCTGCACGGCGCTTGTGATCTGCGGTATGGGCATCCGCGATACGTCGGTGGCGCTTTCGCCCAAACAGTACGGGCATATCACGCGCTATGACTTGCTGGCGGTCGCCAATCCCGATGACTATGCTCAGACGTGTGCGGCGCTGGAAGAGCGTAGCGCGGCCAGCGACTCCGGCGTACGCGTGACCTCGACCCTGCCGATTATGACCGACAACGTCACCTTTACGTTTGGCGGTAAGAGCGAGACCGTACAGCTCATCGTGATTCCCGACGACCGCACGAATGACCTGGACGATTACGTGCGCCTGGAGGATGAGTCCAAAGAACCGCTCGCCCTGCGTGACGGGGACGTGTATTTAAGCAAGAGTTCACAGCTGGTGCTGGGGATTCAGCCGGGCGATACGGCGCAGGTCCAGGATTCGTCGCTCAATGTTACCAAGGTCAAGGTTAGCGATATCTCGCTCAATTATTTGGGCAACACGCTTTATATGACGCAGGGCACCTATGAGCGCGCGTTCGGCCGAAGCGCGCGTCTTAACGGCATCTTTGTGCTGCTTAAGGGCTCGTCGGCCGACCAGATTGCGTTTAGCAAGAAGCTTAAGAGTGACGGTTGGCTTACGATTTCGAGTACGGCCGAGCATTGGGAGAACTATGAGTCGAACTTTACGATTATCAATTCGGTCGTAGTGCTTGTGACCTTTATGGCGGCGTGCCTGTCGTTTGTGGTGGTGTTTACGCTGTCTAATACGAATATTTCGGAGCGCGAACGCGAGCTGGCGACCATCAAGGTGCTGGGCTTCCGCCGTGGCGAGGTGCACCACTACGTCAATAAGGAGACGTTGATCCTTACGGCGATTGGCACCGCACTGGGCGTGCCGCTGGGTGGCCTGCTTGCCGAGAGCTTTACGTACGTTCTTCAGATGCCGTCGCTGTACTTTGATGTTGAGGTCGAGCCGCTGAGTTTCGCGCTCGCTGTGGTGCTTTCGTTTGGCTTTACGATTATCGTCAACCTCGCCACCAACCGAACCCTCAACAAGATTGACATGGTCGGTGCCCTCAAGAGCGCCGAGTAACCTGTTCTTGGATTCAAGTTGTAGCGAGCTGTGACGTGTCGCAGTCGCTTTATTGCATAAACCGCCCCGCTGAATGCATATTTTGGCGGGGCGGTTGCTTTTTACCCGCAGGTACCCCCAGGGGCGGCGTGCAAATTCCGGAGAATTCAGCATTCCGGAGTCCACGAGTATGGGAGCGGGCGCACAAAACTGCGCTGAAAGCCCTGATTCTGAGCTCCCAACGCCTCAAGAGCCGCTCGTTTTTACAAGATACGGCCCATGGCGCCTGCCTTTCGCCCAAAATTCAGTATGCAGGCACCCTCGGCTGCTGAAAACTCCCAAAAATGCACGGCGCCTCCTGCCCTAGGCACCCGCAGCAAGAAGACGAATAGCCTCGGCGAGCATGTAAACGCAGGGCCCTCCGACCCCGACCGACGATTTCGATTGGCGACCCTTGACGGAGTCAAGGGAGGAGCCAAATCGAAATACGTTGGGCGGGGTCGGAGGGCCCGATGGGATGGATTTCGGCCGAGGCTATTCGTCGCCGAAGCTGATGCCCAGCGCCTTGGCCTCGCGTACCAGGTCGCTCTGGGGATCGACAAACTTGAGCTTGCCGGCGACCTCCTCGAGCGGCATGTGGCACATCTTGCCGTCACGCAGGGCAATCATGTAGCCAAACTCGCCGCGTAGGCAGCCCAGTGCCGCCTCAACGCCGCACTGGGTCGCAAAGATGCGGTCCTGGGCGTCGGGCTGACCGCCGCGCTGCGTGTGGCCGGGGATGGCGACGCGGGTCTCGCGACCGGTCTTGGCCTCGATTTCCTTGGCAATGTCGTAGACAATCGACGGACTCGTGCGCTCGGCGAGCTTCTTCTTGTACTCCTTCTTGGGCAGCGCCGCGTCCTCCTTGGAGATAGCGCCCTCGGCGACGGCCACGATCGTAAAGCGGCTGCCGGTTTCCATGCGATGCTCGATGGTCTTGATGACGTTACCCATGTCGTAGGGAATCTCGGGAATCAGGATGACGTCCGCACCGCCCGCGACGCCAGCGTACAGCGGGATCCAGCCAACCTTGTGGCCCATGATCTCGATAACGAACACGCGGCCGTGACTCGAGGCGGTGGTGTGGATGTCGTCGATGCACTTGGTGGCGACGTCGATGGCGCTCGTAAAGCCAAACGTCATTTCGGTGCCCCAGGTGTCGTTATCGATGGTCTTGGGCAGAGCGATAACGTTGAGGCCCTCTTCGCGCAGGCGGTTGGCGGTCTTGGTGGAGCCGTTGCCGCCCAGCATAAACAGGCAGTCGAGTTGCAGCTTGTGATAGGTGTGGACCATCGCAGGCACCTTCTCGACACCGTCGGCCTCGGGAATGTCCAGGCGCTTGAACGGCGTGCGGCTCGTGCCCAAAATGGTGCCGCCGCGGGTGAGGATGCCGCTAAAATCGGCGGGCGTCATGACGCGGAACCTGCTGTAGATAAGGCCCTGGTAGCCGTCCTCAAAACCATAGATCTCGATAGGTTCTTCGCTATTGGTCATAAGCGTTTTGACGATGCCGCGCATGGTGGCGTTGAGCGCCTGACAGTCGCCGCCGCTGGTAAGAAGACCGATCCTAAGCATGATGAATCCTTCCGGGCAAGTTATAACATGCGCATAAGTTTACCCCCGCACACTGTTGATACGGGGGTAAAACGTGTTAGCTCAAGCGTATAGAAATGTAAACAACGTCAGGCGAGCGTAAGGTCGACGGGCCTGGCTCCTTACAGTGCGAAGGCGTCGACGTCGCCCCAGTGGCGGCGCAGCGTAATAGCGGCGGCGGGTTCGGTATTGTCAAAGACGACCGACCATTGCGTATTGCTGGTGATGTCTCCCTGTTTGGGCTCTTGCGCTGCGGCGCGCAGGGCTTCCCAGGCAATCGTTTCGTCCTGGGCACCGACATGGGCGTCAAGGACATCGGCAATTGCGACGGCGCGCTCTTTACCATGGCCCAGCTCGCCGTTCTTTTGGTTGGGCAGCACTTCGTCGCCATAGCAGGGGTAGAAGTTCGTAACCTGGCGTACAGGAGTCGCTTTGAAAGCGCGGTCCGGATCGTGCGGATCCCACTCTACTACGCGCGCGTCACCGGTGGCGTCGTTGATAAAGAAGTGATAATCGCGTCCTGCCATGGCGTGCATGTCGTAGGCGGAAAGCAGGTCGACAGCTTCTTGCGTGGTGGCGGCACGGTCGAGTACCAGACGGATGGCGAGCGAGGTATTGATGACAGGGCGTTGCGTGTCCTGGTCACAGGGCTTGGAATCCAGGGTGAGCACGGCAACGGACACGCCGCATTCGTTAACACCGTCGAGCTGGGCAAACGGACCCATGAGTGCGGCGGCGCGTCCGGCGACGGAATCAAGCGGAGTGTTATCGCCCAGGTTGTTAAGGGCGGCAAACCCGATGGAGGCATAGCCGCCGCGTGGGTGATTGCGCACCAGCAGCGCCGAGGTGTCGTCCTTAAAGTCGTAATTGCGACCGGTGCGCACGCGGCCTTCGGCATCTACGGCGACAAAAGCGCTGCAGGCAAACTGGGGAGCCTGGACATGTGCCGGCACACCGGGCAGCACCTGCGCCACCACGGCATCGATGTAGGCCTGGTCGTCGCGCACGCCAGCGGCGATGATGCGATCAAGATCGTAGTCGTAGGCAATGTCGATTGCGTACAGGTCATAGCCATCCGCGTAGCCGGTCAAGCGTTTGAGCGACGCGGCGGACTTGATTTGCTTGCGGTAAACGATACCGGTGGCAGCGGCAAGGCCGACGGCGACTCCCGCGACACCGCAGGCGATGGCAATGTTACGTGGCTTCATGACGGCTCCTCTCGTCCTGTTAGCGTAATTATCGCAAAAGGAGCGCGGGCATGATGGCTCAACCTGGTGAGTGGCACGGGATTAAACATGGAATGAAGAGTGCGGCGCTGGCGTGGCGGGGTATGCTGGAGGGGACCATCAACCCAGCGAAAGGGGAGAGCATGACGGATCAGGAAACGCCCGAACGCGCGCATGTGACGGCCGACGATATCGAGGCCGCCAACGACCTTATCGACTTTATCGAGGCGTGCCCCAGCATGTTCCATACGGCGGCGACCATTATGGCCGAGCTCGACGAGGCGGGCTTTACCTACCTGCCCGAGAATGCGGCGTGGGACATCGAGCCGGGCGGGCGTTATTACACGCAGCGCAACACCTCGAGCGTTATCGCCTTTAAGGTGGGCGAGGACCTGGCCGCGACGTGGGGCGAGGACGGCGTTGCCGGTGACTATCATTTTCAGCTCACGGCGTCGCACAGCGATTCTCCGACGTTTAAGGTCAAGGCCGTGCCCGAGCTTGACGGCGCGGGCGAGACGCTGCGCCTGAACACCGAGGCCTACGGCGGCATGATCGACTACACCTGGTTCGATCGCCCGTTGGCGCTGGCTGGACGCGTGCTGGTGCGCGAGGGCGACCGTATTGAGAGCCGCCTGCTTGCCACCGAGCGCGAGGTCGCTATCATTCCGAGCCTTGCTATCCATATGAACCGCGGCGTCAATGAGGGCTTTGCACCCAACCGCGCCGTCGACTTGTGCCCGCTCATCAGCGCCGGTGAGCTTAAGCAGGGCGACTTTGATGCTCTGATCGCCGACGAACTGGACGTCGAGCCCGAGCAGATTTTGGGCCGCGATCTGTTCCTGGTCAATCGTCAGGACGCGCGCATTTGGGGCTGGGCCGACGAGTTTATCTCGACGCCCAAGCTCGACGACCTAGCCTGCGCCTACACCTCGCTGCAGGCATTTTTGGGCGCCGAGAATGCGCATGACATCTCGGTCTTTTGCTGCTTCGACAACGAGGAGGTTGGCTCCGAGACCAAGCAGGGCGCCATGTCGACGTTCTTGGCCGATGCGTTGCGTCGCATTAACGGGTCGCTGGGCTTTGATGACGAGTCGTACCACCGTGCGCTTGCCGCCTCGATGCTCGTGAGCTGCGACAACGCGCACGCCGTGCATCCCAACCACGCCGAGAAGTGCGATGCCCACAACCAGGTCGTGCTCAACGGCGGTATCGTCATCAAGGAAGCCGCCAACCAGCACTACTGCACCGATGCCTTTAGCCGCGCAGTGTTCCAGGCCATCTGCGATGACGCAGACGTGCCCACGCAAGCCTTTGCCAACAAGAGCGATATGGCGGGTGGCTCCACGCTCGGCAATCTGTCCAATATGCAGGCGAGTATGCACGCCGTGGACGTGGGCCTGCCGCAGCTGGCCATGCACTCGAGCTACGAGACCGGTGGTGTGCGCGACGTGATGTACGCGATTCGTGCCCTCACGGCTTTCTACGAGCGCGACCTAAACATCAACGGTGCCGAAAGTGTGGAGCTCTAAAACCTGCCAAAAAAAGACGGGTTTATTTTGGCAGGTTTTATCTGGGCAAATGCCGCAATGTCAACGGTAAGACGGAGCTGCTAAGGCTTGCAGATGAAGCCGACGCCAGCGGAACCGCCGCAGGTAGAGCAAAAGTCAGCGAGAGCCCGCCGTTTGAGCCAAGGTGCCGTGAAATGAAAAGGCGCTGACCTTCTGGTCGCGCCTTTGAAATTGAACGGCAGATTGGCCAAACGGCGGGCTCGCAGCGTCGAGGGGTTCCGGCGTTTGGTAAAACGCCGGAACAACCTAATGCTCAATCCAACAACGTAAAGTTTCGCCGGCCAGCAGGTGACGCAGATTCTCCGCGGCGATGTCGACCACGTTATTGAGCGTGGCGGCCAGGTGGAACCAGCCGGAGACGTGCGGCGTGATGAGCATGTTGGGTGCATCCCACAGCGGGCTTGTGGCGGGCAGCGGCTCGGGATCGGTGACGTCGACCGCGGCGCCGGCGAGATGTCCCGATTCCAGAGCGGCAACCAGGTCGTCGGCGACCACAAGATCGCCGCGGCCGCCGTTGGCAAAGAACGCGCCCGGTTTCATCGCGGCGAAGAACTCGGCGTTCGCCAGACCGCGGGTCTCGGGCGTGCTGGGCATAAAGGATGCAACGATGTCGGCCTCTGCCAGGCGCTCAGACAGGGCATCCATGCCGTCCATGTCCTCAAACACAATGGGGTAGACGAGCGGATGGCGCTTGATGCCGCGGACATGCGCACCCATGCTGCGGCAGAGCGTGGCAAAGTGGCCGCCGATATCGCCTGCGCCCAGCACCAGCACGTTGGCGTTTTTGAGCGAGGCGACCGGCCCCAAATCCTCCCAGCGATGCTCGCGCTGCAAGTCGTGATAGCCGGGCAGGCGCTTCATCATGGAAAGGACCATGGCAAACATGTGCTCGCTCACGGCCTGACCGTAGGCGCCGATCGAGCAAGACAGCTTGGCTTCAGCCGGCACGGTGCCGGCGGCAAGGTAGTCGTCATAGCCGGCGGTCTGCAATTGCAACAGCTGGAGATGGTCGCATGCCGTGAGCATGTCAGGGTCGATGTTGCCCAGGATCACGTCGGCATCGGCGACCTGTTCGCGCGTGATATCGCCGGCGCTCGTGTAGATAAAATCCTCGCCCGGAGCGCTCGACTCAAGAATTGCACGATGGCGGTCGTTGACGGGCAGCAAAACCAGGATGTTCACAAGCATTCCTCTCCGCTCAACCTGCCAAAAAGGGACAGGTTTTTTTTGGCAGGTTTTATCTGGCAAAACGTTCAAATAAAACGCCGGATGCAAGACGAGCGTGCCCGTCAGCATCCGGCGCATCTACGGCTACCAGCTCAGCAGCTCGTAGCCGTCCTCGGTCACCACGAGCTGTACCTCGCACTGGGCCGAGTCGCTGCCGTCCTTGGTGCGCACGCACCACCCATCGCCCTTGCTAATCTTAATGTCGGGTGTTCCGGCGTTGACCATGGGCTCGATAGTAAAGACCATGCCCGGAACCATGATAGTGTCCACGTCGGGCGCCTCGGTGGTAAAGCCCACAAACGGGTCCTCGTGGAACTCCTTGCCAATGCCGTGGCCACCGTACTCGCGCACCACGCTAAAGCCGGCGTCCTCGACCGTCTTTTGTACGGCCTCGGCCATCACGGAGAGCGGCAGCCATGGCTTGACGGCTGCCAGACCCGCCTCCACGCTGGCGCGGGTGACGTCGACCAAGCGCTGGCGCTCGGCCGAGACCTTGCCGATGCAGAACATGCGGCTCGAGTCGCTAAAATAGCCGTCTAAGATCGTTGAGCAGTCCACGTTGATGATGTCGCCCTCGTGCAGTACGTCCGTATCGCAGGGAATGCCGTGGCAGACTACGTCATTGATCGAGGTACACACGCTCTTGGGGTAGCCCTCGTAGTTGAGGTCGGCCGGCGTTCCACCATGCTCGACGGTGTAGTCGTAGATCATCTGGTCGATCTGGTTGGTGGTCATGCCCGCGGTGATATGCTCACCCACATAATCGAGCACGCCCACGTTGATGGCGGCCGAGCGCTTGATGCCCTCGATATCGGCAGGCGTCTTATAGAGCGTGCGGGGCAGGACGTTCCAGCCCTCTTCCCACAGGCGCTCGAGGCGCTCATCAAAGGAGCTGTGACATTTCTTGTATTTTTTGCCGCTGCCGCACCAGCAAGCGTCGTTGCGGCCAGGCACGGGTCCATTGTCAAACATGGCTAACTTCCTTTCATCCGAGGCTAGTATAGCCCACCCGCAGAGCAGCTAATTTGGGACGGGGCTTTTTTGACTGCTTTTGTCCGCGCGGCCTTGCGCCGCCCATATCGCTCCCAAAAGCAGTCAAAAAAGCCCCGTCCCAAATTAGCTGCTCTTGGGCAGACGGGTGCTAGTAACTCACCTGGCAGGGGATGCCGAGGGAGCGCACGCGTGCGGCAATCGCGTCGAGCGCCTCGGGAGCCGCTTTAGCAAGGCCGGCGACTGGTGTCTCGCGCGCCACCGTGTAGATGGTCGCCTCCTGCGGACGAATGCGCTCGAGCGCCGCAAGCCAAGGGCCGACGTATTCGTCGCCCGTGTTGTCAATAGACTTGCCTTGGTACTCGCCGGTTAGGAATAGCGTCTGAATGATAACGTGGCCCTCAAAGCTCGCGAACGTCTCGATCTGGTGCTCGACGTCGTAGGGACCAACGGGCTGGTCGAGCAGCTGGATAAATGCCGGATCGACCGTATCGAGCTTGAGGATGTTGTCGTCGACCATCATGAGCGCATCATGCACCTGGGGACGGTCGGCGCGCGTGCCGTTGGAAAGCACGGCAATCTTGGTGTTCGGGGCCAACTGGTCGCGAAGCGCGACAGCGCCGGCGATAGCCTGCGGGAACTCCGGTGCGGCGGTGGGCTCGCCGTTGCCGGCAAACGTGATTACATCGGGCAGCTCACCCTCGACCTTCATCTCGCGTAGTTTGGCTTCGAGTGCGTCGAGCACCACGGCAGCCGTGTTGTGTGGCTCGTGGCAGGGGCGTTCGGCGTTGAGTCCGTTTTCGCAGTAAATGCAGTCAAAGGTGCAAATCTTGCCGCTGGCAGGCATCATGTTGACGCCGAGCGAGAGTCCAAGGCGTCGGCTGCGGACGGGCCCAAAGATGGGGCTGGCATTCAAAAACGTAGACATAGGCATATGCTCCTCGGGACAGTTGTACTTAAGCATAGCATTGGCCCCCGTGCCAATCGCGGGTCTGGACACTGTTGTCTAAGCCGAAACTGTGCAGCCTGGTGAGTTTTCGGAACCCTATCATGAAAGGGTGCGAGTCGGGTACAGTAAACGCATTTAAGTATGCGCAACATGGCGCCAGACTGTCCAAGTCGCACCTCGGTGCGGCCTGATGGCGTTGACGATAGGATCACAACATGGATTTTACGGTCGAAAATGCGGGCACCACGATTGCCTGTCGCGAATATGCCGGCCCGGATGTGTCGTCCGATGCGCCCGCCTTGGTGTGCGTGCACGGTGCGTGCGTCGACGGCACATTTTTTGATGGCATCGCCCACGAGCTCGCCTGTGGCTATCGCGTCATTGCCTATGACCGCCGTGGTTGCGGCGAGAGCGACGATGCGGCAGACAGGCGCTACGATCTGGCAGTTCAGGCTGCCGACCTGCGAGCTGTTATCCAACATGCCGGCGCCCCGGCAAATGTCCTCGCGCACAGCGCTGGCACGCTCGTTGCCCTTGAACTCCTTCATGCGGATGCGGCGGCAGTATCGTCTGCGATTTTGCATGAGCCGGCCGTGACGGATGAGGGCGCCGGCCTGGGCGCGGCCCCGGTTTTGCTCGAGATGATCGCTGCGGGAAAGGTCTCCAGGGCGTTACGGGCCTTCCTTGGCGCCATCGGCGATTCGGACCCTGAGGCCCCCAAGTTAACCGAGGCAGAAGCCAAGCATGCCCTGCGCAACGGCCGCAGTTTCATGGCAAACGAATACGGGATTACTATGACCTGCGTTCCCGATTGGGATAGCGTTCGCGCGTCGAAAACGGTGGCCGCCGTGCTCTTGGGTGAACTCTCGATTGGCACGCCCCGCGAGGCGGGCACGAGGATGGCGGCTGAGCTTTTGGACTGTCCACTCGTAATGGTTCCCGGCGCGCACAACGGCCTGCGCGATCGCCCGGCAGCGGCTGCCCAGACTGTTCGTGGCATCCTGGGGCTCTAGCGCTTGCAATAGCCGAAACAGCCTTCACCCGCAAACGTTTCGGCCGTGTTAACAAATGTGCTCAAAACCTCACGTCTGCGGCTTCAATCGCGTCGCCTGCCAACTCATAAAAATGTAACAGCATTCACGTGCTTACCTGCATCGGCAAGGTGTTACCCTTGTAACAATTGGAACCCATCGCTACCATGCGAAACTATCGAAAGGGCCCCATATGCTCAATAATCACGAGGCAAATCTAACCGACGAGGAGGCTGCCGCCGAGGTCGCCCGCGTCGCGCAGACCTACCCCGTGGTACGTTTGCTGTCGGCCGACCAGATTAAGAGCGAGCCTAACTGCTTGCTCGCCGGCGATCGCTGCCCTTGTCTGCGTCAGTCGAGTCTTGAGGCCTTGGCAGATTCGGGTGAGGTGTCGGAGCAACTGCTCAACGATGGTGTTGAGTACCGCGCCCGTCTGCGCCCTCTAAAGGTCGAGGGTGAGCCTCACGTCTTGCTGATGGTGCGTCCGATTGATGAGCAAGAGGCTGCAGAAGAGGACCTTGTCTACACCGACGTGCTGACGGGCGTGCGCAATCGCCGATATTACGAGGAAAAGCTCCGTAGCGCCCGCATGAATGCCGGCGTTGCGATGATCGACCTTGATGATTTTAGGGTCTTTAACGATACGTCTGGCCGTCATGCCGGCGACCTTGCGCTCGGTGCTGTGGCGACAGCCATGCGCAGCGGAATCCGTTCGACTGACGAGCTTGTGCGCTATGGCTGCGACAAGTTTGTGGTTGTCATGCCCAATATTCCCTCCGATGACTTCACCCTTCGCCTGCATCAGGTATCCGATGCCGTTCATGCCACGATTATTCCGGGCCATGAGTACGCGAGCTTGACGGCATGTGTTGGTGGCGTTCTCATTCATGGCGAGACGGTCGATGAGGGCGTTGGCCGCGCCGTCCAGTTATTGAGCCGCGCTAAGGCAAAAGCCGGTACGGTCGTGACCGATGCCGATTCCATCGAGGCCTTCCAAAGCGAAAAGCCTTTGGTGCTTATTGTCGATGACTCCGAGATGAACCGAGCCATTCTCAACGAGATGCTTAAGGATGAGTATTGCATCCTCGAGGCTGATAACGGTCGTGCGGCGCTCGACATGGTCGACCGCTATGGCGATGAGTTGTCGCTCGTGCTGCTGGATATTGTCATGTCGGACATGAGCGGCTGTGAGGTGCTGGCCGAGCTTTCGCGTCAGGCAGCCCTCGATAGCCTACCTGTTATTATGATCTCGAGCGAAGATACCGACGACGCGGTGTTACGTGCTTACGATTTGGGCGCCTCGGACTATATCAGTCGCCCGTTCGATGACCGCATTGTGCGTCGTCGCGTCAACAATATTATTCGACTGTATGCCAAACAGCGTCGTCTGACGAGTCTGCTGTCGCAGCAGTACAATGCGCGCGTCAATAACAGCCGTATACTCGTCGACATCATGGCGAGCGTCATGGAAGTACGTAATGGCGAAAGCGGCAGGCATGTCACGCATATCGAGAAGTTGACTGAGCTGCTGCTTGGCGACTTGGCGCGACGGAGCGACAAGTACTCTCTTGGCAACGAGGAGCGTTCTTCGATTGCGTTGGCGTCGGCGCTGCACGATATCGGCAAGATGTCGATCGACGATGCGATTCTCAACAAGCCCGGACGTCTGACGCCCGAAGAGTTTGAAATAATGAAGACGCATACTACCATTGGCGCCGACATGCTGCGCAATCTGGACAGACACCATGAAGGAAGTGCCCTTTTGGACTATGCGTACCAAATCGCCCGCTGGCATCATGAACGTTGGGATGGTACGGGCTATCCTGACGGTCTTAAGGGCGACGATATCCCCATTGCCGCTCAGGTGGTCTCGGTGGCCGATGTGTACGATGCGTTGACGAGCGTACGTGTGTACAAGGACGCCATTTCGCAAGAAGAGGCGATTCGGATGATTTTGGACGGTGAGTGCGGCGCTTTCAATCCGCTGCTTATCGAGTGTCTGCTCGAAGTGCGCGATCGCATTGCCGAGACGCTGGAGCGCCCTGCGGACGTTGTCGCGTTCCCTTCGGTTTAAGCTAGGCAAAGGGACGCCCCGTCGGACCATGTGGCCGGCGGGGCGTCCTTATCTGTTGTGCGGTTCGCGAACTAGCGGGCCTGCTTTACCTTGGCCGCCGCCTCGACAAACGACTTCCACAGGTTAAAGTCGGTCTCGAGCGTCTGCCAGGTGTACTCGGGATGCCATTGCACACCCAGGCAGAAAGGCTGGCCTTCGACTTCGATGCACTCGGGAACGCCGTCGGTTGCCTTGGCGACCAAGCGCGTGCTTTTACCCAGACGCTCGACGCAGCAGTGGTGTGCGGAGTTGGTCTGGATCAGCCTGTGCCCGCCAACCGCGCGCTCCAGAAGCGAGCCCGGCACGACCTCGACGGGATGCACGGGGTCGTTGAGCACGTGGGTATGGCGCCACTGCGTGCGCCCCTCGCGAGCGCCCAGGCTCGGTACGTCCATGCACAGGGTGCCGCCGGTGGCGACATTGAGCAGCTGCGTGCCGCGGCAGGTGGTAAAGAGCGGCTTTTTGGCGCGGAGTACCTCGTCGACCAGCTTAAACTCAAAGCTATCGCGGATCTCGCAGCAGAGGGTGGGGTCGTAGGGTCGATCATCGCCCCAACGTTTGGGATTGACATCGGGGCCGCCGGGAATGGCGATGCCGTCGGCGATATCGACGTAATGACGGATGACATCAATGTCCTCGGTGATGGACATCTGCAGCGGCAGGCCGCCGGCGGCAAGGATGGCATCGACAAAGACACTGGCGATTTCCTCGTTGGGGGAGAGCGTCTCGCTTAAAAACGGCTTTGCCTCTTCCCAGCGCGGCGCCACCAGGATGAGCGGGCGGTCGGCGGGGGCAACGTCGACGTGCGGGGTATAGGACGAGGAAGTACGTGTTCCGATCATGGGTGCTGCTTTCGAATCTGAAGGTGACAGGGCGCATGAGAGACGTGGGACAACACTTTCAATGGATTTGTCCCAAGGAGTTGCTGGTTAGTGGCCCTTGATGGAGTTGAGGAAGTCCTGGGCGCGCTTGGTCTGGGGGTGGTCGAAGAACTCGTCGGGCGTGCCGGTTTCCACGATTTGGCCGTCGGCCATAAACACGACGCGATCGGCCACGCGGCGGGCAAAGTTCATCTCGTGCGTAATGACGATCATCGTCATGCCCTGCTGGGCCAGACGGACCATGACCTCGAGCACCTCGTTGATCATCTCGGGGTCAAGGGCGCTCGTGGGCTCATCAAAAAGCATGGCCTTGGGTTGCATGGCAAGCGAGCGGGCGATGGCTACGCGCTGCTGCTGGCCGCCCGAGAGCTGTGCGGGCACCTTATCGGCCTGTTCGGCAACGCCCACGCGGCCCAGCAGGTCCATGGCGCGCTCGCGGGCCTCGTCCTTGGAGACGCCCAGCACGTCGACCGGTCCCAGCATGACGTTCTGCAGCACGGTCATATGTGCGAACAGGTTGAACTGCTGAAACACCATGCCCAGCTCGGCACGCATACGGGCAAGGTCCTTGCCTTCCTGCGGCAGGGGCTCGCCTTCGATGAGGATCTCGCCCGAGTCGATGGTTTCCAAGCGGTTGATGGTTCGGCACATGGTCGACTTGCCCGAGCCCGAGGGGCCGATCACGACGACGACCTCGCCGCGGTCGACCGAGAGATTGATGTCGTTGAGGACGTGCAGATCGCCATAGTGCTTATCGACGTGCTTGAGCTCGATCAGCGGCTGATTGCCGGTGGAAGAGGTGCTCTGTGCCATGGTGCTCGGCTCCTTATGACTGGAAATGGTAAAGCGTTAGCGGATGATGGTCGCGCCGGTCTTGTGCGAAACGTAGACAGCGGCCTTGTTGATCGCGACGTTGATGAGGATGTAGATGACCGCGATTACCAGGTAGACCGACACAAGGGCGTCGTAGTTGGTAATGAGCACGCGGGCATTTTGCATGAGGTCGGGGTAGCTCACCACGTAAGCGACGGTGGTGTCTTTGACTACGACCACAAGCTGCGAAATCAACGACGGAATGATAAACCGAATCGCCTGCGGCAGCACGATTTTAAAGGTGATTTTAGCTTTGGAGAGACCGAGCGCTTGGGCTGCCTCGACCTGCCCGCGCGGCACGGCGTTGACGCCCGCGCGAAAGATCTCGGCCAGCACGCCGGCTGCAGCGAGCGCGACGGGGAGCGTGAGCATCCAAAACGACGGCAGCGCAATTTTGTACTGAGGCAGCACCAAAAAGAAGAAGTAGATGAACAGCAGGCTCGGTACGCCGCGGAAGAAATCGGTGAGCACGCGGCAGACCAGCTGCAGCGGCTTAATGTCGCTGGTGCGGCCGAGCATAAGGGCTAGGCCCAACACCAGCGCGATGGCGCCAGCGGTGAGTGCGACTTTAACGGTGCCCTCAAAGCCGGCAAGCAGGAACTTCCAGGTGGTGAGGTGCGTAAAGAAATACCAATAGTGGACCGAAAGCTGACCGGTCACATAAAAGCGCTGCAACACGAGGACGACGAGCGCGGCGACGGCAACAAGCGAGATGGCGGTGCCGATGCGAATCTTGGCACGCATCTTGGGGCCGGGGGCCTCGTAGAGCGCATCGCGCATGGTGAGCGCGGAGGTGGAATGCTTGCTCATCGGAGGATCCTCACCTTCTTATCGATGTAGTTGCCAACGTGGCTCACCACAAAGGCCGTGCCCAGGTAGCCGAGCGCCGAGATAAAGAACGCGGCGACGCCGCCGAGCGAGCGCGTGTTGATGTAGCTCACCACGCCGGTGAGCTCCTGCGGTTGAAGCGGTACCTGGCTGCCGAGTGCGGTGGTGAGCATGACGGCGATAAAGAGGTTGGTCATGGGCAGCACGCTCGAGCGCAGCGCCTGCGGAATCACGATCTTGGCGAGGATGCGGCTGAAGCTCATGCCGAGCGAGCGCGCGGCTTCCACCTGGCCGACGCCGACGGTGTTGATGCCGCTCATAAAGTTCTCGGAGCCAAAGGCCGAGCCCAAAAGGACCGTGGCGACGATAACGCAGGTGCGGTAGGGCAGGACGACCTTGAGCGGCGGCAGCGCATAGACGACGATGATAAGCAGCGCGATGCCGGGGATGTTACGGAAGACCTGAACATACAGGTCGCCAAAAATGCGCAGCGGCTTGAGCGGCGACACGCGCATCACGGTGACAGCGACGGCCAGCACCATGGCGATGGCAAACGACTCAAGCGTCATGCCCCAGGTTGCTAGCAGCGCGTCGATATAGTTCTGGCCATAGAGCGACCAGAGCTCGGAGAGACTCATGCGGACCTCCCGCCGATAAGGAAAGGGGCTCCCGTGTGTACGGAAACCCCGACAACTCAGTGTGGAAACAGTTTAGCGCAATAAAGCGCATCGTGCGTTTCCGTATGGTTTCGTAGCGGCCGTTACTGGGCTCGCTGTCTAGGCGCCGATCTCGGGCAGCTCGGGAACGTTGGTGTCGCCCGTGCGATCGCCGATGCAGATCTGCCACAGCTCGGTCCAGGTGCCATCGTCCTCGATCTTCTTAAGGAAGTCGTTGACAAAGGCGACGCCGTCGGAATCGAGCGGCAGGCCGATGCCGTAGGGCTCTTTGCTGCCGAAGGGCTTGCCGGCGATCTTGTACTTACCGGGCTCGCGGACCAGGGCGCTCTGCTGCATGTTGTTGTCGATGACGTAGGCGTCAACGCGGCCCTGCTGAAGTGCCTGGCGGGCCTCCTCGTCGGTCTTGAACTCCTGCTGGCTGGCCTTGGGGGCGAACTCCTCCAGGATGGCGGGGCCGTTGGAGCCGGACTGGACGGCGACGTTCTTGTCGGCCAGGTCGTCGACGCTCTTGATGTCGTCGTTGTCGGCGAGCACCAGGATAGCCTGCTGGGTGTAGTAGTAGGGACCGGCAAAGGAGACAAGCTTCTTGCGCTCATCGGTAATAGTGTAGGTGGCAAAGACGGCGTCGACCTGGCCGTTCTGCAGGACGGACTCACGCGTGTCCGAGGTCACCTGGGTGATTTCGACCTTGTTCTCGCCCAGAATGTAGTTGGACAGGAGCTGCGCGATGCCGGCGTCGAAGCCACGGGTCTTGCCGTCCTTCTCGTTGAGGAGGGAGAAGAGCGTGGAGGTCTGAACGCCACCGATCTTAAAGACGCCGGCGTCCTTGACGGCCGTGGCCCAGGTGCTGGCGGCGATGGCGTCATCATCGGCCTTGGGGCCGTTGTCGACGAGCTTGTCGAATGCCTTGGCATCGAGCGTGGTGGAAGCCTCGGTGTCCTCGGGGCTCTTGGAGGAGCCGGCGGCGGAACCCTTGTCGGCCTCGGCGCTGGTGTCGGAGCAGCCGGCAAGACCAAGGCCGGCGACGGTTGCAAAGGTGGCGGCGATGAAGCCGCGACGGTCGAGAACGACCTGCTGGGAGAGGTTCTTGCTCATGGTAGAACACCTTTCTCAATAAAATCCCTAGCGGTTGAATAGAGTTATACCCTATCGCGCTCAAATGGGTCAACACGAAATAACTCAGAAACATACTTACCTTATGGGTAATTCTACCTACCAAAAAGGGACAGGTTTATTTTGGCAGGTTTTATCTGGGCAAACGTCGATTATTACAGCTGAGATAGCGTTTTGCGGACAGCATGGTCGCTCGCGGCGGTCGCTATAATGGCGGCAACGCGACATATGGCGGCCTGCCTCGCTGTTTTGTCTCAATCTGTAACATCTGCAGCCATTTTTGCCGAGTAACTGTTACAGATTGAGATTTTCTCTTTAGGGGGATTTGAGTGTATCGATCTGTAACATCTGGATGGACAAAAGGTCTCTATCTGTTACAGATTGAGACAAACAACAGGGGCAAAGACGGTTTGTCTAGATCTGTAACAATTGGGCGAGGATTTGTCCTCTAGGTGTTACAGATCGAGACAATTGAGTTGGGAAAACAAAAACCTCCTCAGGGGTGCTTCCCTTGCGGAGGTTTTTCTACTCGTTCAGCAGGCGTACTGCTTCGGCGGCCATGTTCTCGACCGTCATGCCGTTCTGAGCAAGCAACTCGTTGGGGTCGTAGCGGTCGGGAAAGCCCTTGGCGATGCCAAAGGTGCGCGTGCGCACGGGCGTGCAGGACAAGTAGCACGCGACGCGCTCGCCCCAGCCACCGTCCAAGATGCCGTCCTCGAGGGTGACGACAACGCGATGTTCGGCGGCAAGGCCATCGAGAGACTCGCGGTCAAGCTCGGTTGCAAAGCGCGGGTTGACGAGCGTGGCCTCTATGCCGTATTCGGCAGCCAAGCGGTTTGTCACGCGCTCGCCCAGCTCAAAGAAATCGCCAAGCGCGAGCACGGCAACGTCGCGGCCCTGACGCACCACGTCGTAGCGAACGGCGCTGTAGTCGGTGTCCTCGGCGGGCGCCAAATCGGGGCGGCTAACCAGGCCAATGCCCGGAACGCGGATCGCCACGGGATGCTCGCGGTGGTCGAGCGACCAGCTCAGCATGGACAGGTATTCCTCCATGCAGGCCGGTGCCAGATAGCGCATGTTGGGAAGTCCGCCCAGCATGGATATATCAAAGAACGAGAGGTGCGTCTCGGATGTGGTGCCAAAGATCGACGCGCCAAACACCAGGATGGTTGCGGGGGTGTCGTTGAGGCACAGGTCGTGCCACAGCTCGTCGTAGGCGCGCTGCAAAAACGTGCCGTACACACCAAAGACTGGCTTGGCGTCCGAGCGCGCAAGCGCGGTGGCAAAGGTCACGGCGTGCTCCTCGGCAATGCCCACATCGACGAACTGTTTGCCGGCCGCGGCGCGAAGCTCGGGTGTAAAGCCCATGATGTAGGGCGTGGCGGCCGTGATGCCCACGACCTGCGGATCGCGCTCGATGGCGGCGCTGAGTGCCTCGCCCGTAATGTCGGCATAGGTGCGCGGCGCAGGCTCGCTCGGATGGCCCGGGCAGAGCTTGCGCCCGGTTGCCATGTCAAACGGACCCACATGGTGCCAGCGCTCGGGGTCGCTCTGGGCCGGCTCAAAGCCCTTGCCCTTGGCGGTGGAGACGTGCAGCACGATGGGATGATCGATATTGCGTAGTTCCTGCAGCGCGTCGACGAGGGCTAACACATCGTTACCGGTGTCCAGATAGCGGTAGTCGAGCCCCATCGCGCGGAAAACGTTGCGCTCACAGGCGCCGTTGCTGGCGCGCAGTTCGGCCAGATTGCGATACAGGCCGCCATGGTTTTCGGCGATGGACTGGTCGTTATCGTTGACGATGATGATCAAGTTGCTGTCGAGCTCGGCGGCGTTGTTAAAGCCCTCAAACGCCAGGCCGCCCGAAAGCGAACCGTCGCCAATAACGGTAATGACGTTGTACGCGTCGCCCGCTAGGTCGCGCGCGTGGGCAAGGCCGCAGCCCAGGCTCACCGACGTGGAGGTATGGCCCATGGCAAACAGGTCGTGCTCGGACTCGTCGGGATTGGCAAAGCCAGAAGCCTCACCATAACGCTCCGGATCGATATAGGTGTACGCGCGCCCAGTCAGCGCCTTGTGGGCGTAGGTCTGGTGCGAAACGTCAAAGACAATCTTGTCGATTGGGGAGTTAAACACGCGATGAAGCGCAACCGTAAGCTCAACGACGCCCAGGTTGGGGGCAACGTGCCCACCGACGACGGCGGAGCTTTCGAGGATTGCCTGGCGGATCTCGCCGCAGAGCAGCGGAAGCTCGGCGCGGTCGAGAGCCTTGACGTCCTCGGGCGTTGTCGTTTGCGTAAGCAGCATCGTTGTGGGTTACTCCATGCGAATCGAGCGCCGGCGCTCCCTCGGCCGGCACAATTGCACAAAACAGTCTCGCACATTTTGGCGTTTGATATGTGACGGCGGCGCGGTAATTCGCCAACTGGTGGGGCAAAACGTTTTGTCCGATGCCATACTGGTAGATTCGATGATGATTTATTCAATGCGTGCAGGCCGTGGCTTGCCGCCGTGAGTCGCTGGAAGGAGGCAGCATGTCCGATGTCGTTCGTGCCGAGAAAATCGCGCACGAGGTCGACTATGCCGCCCGTCAGCTCGCCCAGGCGGGCCGCTTGGACCTGACGCGCGAGTTTATCCAGCATGGCGATGTGACAGTGTATACGCATGTGACCTCGGTGGCGCGGGCGAGCCTGTCCTTTGCCGAGCGCCTGGGCCGTGTCGGTATCTCCGTCGACCGCGACTCGTTGTTGCGCGGGGCCCTGCTGCACGATTACTTTCTCTACGATTGGCACGATCCCGACCCAAGCCATCGGCTGCATGGCTTTCGGCATCCGTTTTTTGCCCTGGCGCGTGCGGAGGAAGATTTTGAGCTGACGTCGCGCGAGCGGAATATTATCGTGCGGCATATGTTTCCGCTGGTGCCGGTGCCGCCGACGTGTCGTGAGGCATGGATTGTGTGCCTGGCGGATAAATGGTGTGCTCTGCGCGAGACGGTCGCCGGCCGTCTGCCGCGCAAGGACGAGGCAGACGATGGCGTGAGTGAAGAATCGAGCGAAAAGAGGAGAGGGTAGACGGTGGGGACCGCGATCGACATGGCATTTGACGGCGCGACGCTTGCCGCCTGTCCGCTCTCGGCACTGGTGCTCTCGTTTGCCTTTTACGGGTTTTGCGGTTGGGCATGGGAGTCGACAGTCTGCGCCATGCTCAACCAAGGACGCTTTGCCAACAGCGGATTCTTGCTGGGGCCGTGTTGCCCTATCTATGGTGTGGGCGGCATAGCCTGCTGGCTTTTGCTGCGCGGGATTCCGGATGCCTCGAGCCAATTTGTCGCCGCGGCGCTTGTGTGCAGCGTAATCGAGTACAGTGTGGGCCTTCTATTGGAAAAGACAACAGGCGCACGCTTTTGGGACTACTCGCACCTGCCGTTTAACTTGCACGGACGTATCTGCCTGTACTGGGCCTGCGCGTTTGGCCTGGGCGCGTTGTGCATTTGTCGTTTAGTGGAGCCGGCATTGCTGGGACTGCTTGGCCATCTGCCGGTGCTGATTGTGCGGCTGTCCGCCTTTATCGTCGCGGTTGCGATGATGGTCGACGCGGTGTTCTCTTTGGCCAGTTGGCGTCGCCTGTCCGATCAGCTGGAGCGTGTGCGCGCCGACCTTGCCGACCGCATCAATGAGTCGCTTGCCGATGCCTCGGACTCCATGCTCGAACGTATTCCCGATTCGACGATTGACTCGGTAGCGCAGACGCATATCCGTAGCCGCGCCGTTAACGCGTGGCTGGCCGAGCTGGGCGACGCGGCGCTCGATGCCCTTCGTGAGAAGGCTTCGATGCCGACGTTTATCTCGGATGGTGCTCGCGGCCTGGCGCTTGCCGCCCGCCGCGTGGCCGATGCTGCGCCGAGCATGCCGCGTCCGTCGCTCAGTCGTCGCCTTGCCGGTAAGCGCATGAGCCGTCCGGTGCCGAGTGTGTCGCTCAGCCGTCGCGACCTGCGCTTCTTCAATGCTTTCCCGCGCTTGCGCATCAATCGCTACGAGGGCGTCATTCGAGCAACTAATCTCCGCGACCGCGCCCACGAGCTGTTTCGGCGCTAGCCGGGATGGGCGCGCACACGGCTCCCTTGCTCGCGTATTTCCCGTTCGTTTCGCGTCCGTTGCCGCGCCGTTTCCAAGATTGCGGCACCGTTTCCATTCGACAACGCAGCGTTTAACAACGCCGTATCTGGTCTACACCAGTTGCCCCTCGGCCGCATTATGAGCGCCGACAACGTTCATGTGACCAAGGGGGAGCGAATGTACGATACGGGATCGACAACGTTTATGCTCATCTGCACCATGCTCGTGTTTTTAATGACACCGGGTCTGGCGTTTTTCTATGGCGGCCTGTCCAGGCGCAAAAATGTCATCAACACCATGCTTATGTGCTTTGGCACCATTGGTCTGGTCGGTGTGCTGTGGATTGTCGCCGGCTGGTCGCTGGCCTACGGTGGCGACGGCTCGAGCCCGTTTATTGGAGGCCTTGACCAGCTGCTGTGCCTGCCGGTGCTCAACCAGGTGCTGCAGGCGGCCGAGGGCAATGCTGCGGACGGTGCCGTCTACCCTCAAATCATCAACATCGCCTTCCAAATGGCGTTTGCCATGATCACGGCTGCTATCGTCACGGGCAGCCTGGCCGGCCGCATTAAGTTTGGTGCCATGACGGCCTTCCTGGGCATTTGGCTGCTCGTGGTCTATGCGCCGCTCGCTCACATGGTCTGGGGCGGTGAGGGTTCCTTTATCGGCGACATCATCGGCGCGCTCGACTTTGCGGGCGGCGACGTGGTGCACATCTCGTCCGGTCTGACGGGCCTGATTCTCTGCTTAATGCTCGGCCGTCGTCGCGGCTTTGGCATGGTGAGCTACCGCCCACATAACGTGCCGTTTGTGGCGCTGGGCGCCGGCCTGCTTTGGTTTGGCTGGTTTGGCTTTAACGGCGGCAGCGAGTTTAAGGCCGACGCCGTGGCGGCGCTCGCCATCCTCAACACCGTGACGGCCAGCGCGGCGGGCATGGTCTCGTGGCTTGTCGTCGAGCGCGTGCATACCGGTCGCCCCACGCTGGTGGGTGCCAGCACCGGTCTGGTTGCGGGCCTTGTGGTGGTCACGCCGGGTGCGGGCTTTGTCGAGCCGTGGGCGGCGCTGGTCATGGGCCTGATCGTATCACCTGTCTGCTACCTGGCCATTAGCCATCTTAAGACCAAGTTTGGCTACGACGATGCGCTCGACGCGTTTGGCTGCCACGGCATCGGCGGCATCTTGGGCGGCGTGCTCACGGGCCTGTTCTGCGTGCCGGAGCTCTCGTGGACCGGTAAGGGCGGCCTGTTCTACACGGGCGACGTGTCGCTGCTCATCTCGCAGATTTTGGGCATTGTGGTGACGGTCGCTCTTGTACTGGTGCTCGACTTGGTGATCGCTGCGGTGGTCAAGGCGCTGTTCCGCGGCAGCCTGCGCGTGGACGAGGCAGACGAGGCGCTGGGCCTGGATGCGAGTCAGCACGGCGAGAGCGCGTATCCCTCGTTCTCCGGGCTCGATTAGCAGCACGGCTTTCCCAGGCACCCGACCTTACCCCTCAAACCGTCGCTTGCGTACCGAAGTACGCGGCGCTCCTCTTTCGGGGCAATCTCGGGCACCTCGAAAACCCGCGTCGTTGAATGGCAATTCATTTCTTTTAT
Organism: Collinsella sp. HCP28S3_E9; assembly: GCF_052065455.1. NCBI lineage: Bacteria > Bacillati > Actinomycetota > Coriobacteriia > Coriobacteriales > Coriobacteriaceae > Collinsella > Collinsella sp. HCP28S3_E9. The sequence continues at coordinate 45,613 of NZ_JBQHTZ010000014.1, read as the reverse complement.
TGAGAGGAATTCACTATGAAAAAGATCACGGCTATCGTGCGTCAGGAAAAGCTTGAGGTTCTTAAAGACGCGCTGTTTGCTGCCGATGTTCGTGGCATGACCATCAACCAGGTGCAGGGCTGCGGTGCGCAACATGGCTGGAAGGAATACGTGCGCGGCAATGAGTTGCTTGTCAACACGATCCCTAAGGTGCAGTTCACCCTCATCTGCGCCGATGAACATGTCGACGGAATTGTCGAGATTATCTGCAACGCCGCTCGCACCGGTGCCGTTGGAGACGGCAAGATTTGGGTTGAGCCGGTCGAGGAAATTATCCGCATCCGCACCGGCGAACACGGCCCCGCCGCGGTGTAGAATCGACCGCCTGACGGGTGTGCCTCTCTTGGGGCGCGCCCGTTCTCGTCTACAATATCGTGCAGACGAAGGAGAGGCATGCCCATGATCAAGATGTTTGCGAGCGACTTAGACGGAACGCTGCTGAACGCCCTGCACGAGGCAGACGGGACCATTCGCCGTGCCATTCGCGAGCTGACCGAGGCTGGCCTGCATGTGGTTCCCGCAACCGGGCGCTCGACGCTGCCGATTGGCGAGCATGGCTTTACAGGTCTGGCACTCGACGCCTGCTGCTCCAACGGATCCATCGTGCGCAACAGCCATGGCGAGGTGCTCAAGACCTGGACCATCGACCCGCAGATTACCGAGGAGCTGCTCAAGGCGTTCCCGGACATCTGTTTTGACTGCTCCACGCCCGATGGCATGTTCTCGAGCGGATCGTTCGAGATGCACCAGGCGGGCTTTAAAAAGGACAGTCCTATCAAGCGCATCGTGATGCGCGGCATGCGTGCACGTGGCGGGTATCACGAGGAGCAGTATTTCGACCAGTCGATCGGTGACATCCTGCGCCATGACGTATGCAAGATCAATTGTCGCGTGACCTCGCCCGAGCTGGAGCGCGACCTTAAGGCGTATTTGGCCGAGCGCTCGGACCGCGTGGTCAACGCGCCGTTCGATCCGGTGATGTTTGAGATCACGGACGTGGCGTGCAACAAGGGTGAGAGTGTGGCCTGGCTGGCGGGCTACTACGGCATTGCCGAGGACGAGGTCGCGGTTTACGGCGACGGCGGCAACGACATCGCCATGCTCAAGCGTTTCCGCCACAGCTACGCGACCAAAAACGGCAGTGACGCGGCCAAGGCCGCCGCGAGCGCGACTATCGGCAGCTGCATGGTCCACGCCGTCCCCAAACACATGCTCGCCACCATGCGTAAGCAAAACTCCCGCACCATCATCGAATAATGTGACAAAGGGACTGTCACTTTGTCACATTCCGGGGTTCTCGACTAGCCAATGCTCGTAGGCGCGTTGCATGAGCTCGGCCTTGTCGGCTTTTTTGCGGCAGCCCTTCTGCTCCTCGATGGCCAGCTCATAGGCATCGCTTTGCTCAAAAGCGCTGGTATCCCAAGCGCCGTGTTCAATGCGCGACCATACGGCATCGATGAGTTGTTCGAGCTCGGCAATGTCGTCGGCGTTGGCGGTTGTCGCGAACGGCGGGCGGAGCTCGCCCGTTGTCTTGTCGGGTTCTACATAGTAGTCGCCCATGGAAGTGACGGTGTAGCCATAAAACTCGGGCGATGCTTCGACCAGCAGTTTGTAGAACTTGAGCTGACGATGGTAGCCTGTAGGGACTTCTTTGCCAAAGCCAGTCTTGTAGTCAACGATCTTTACCGTTTTAGCTGCATCGTCAACGAGGAGCAGGTCGAGAAAACCAAAGAGCGGAGTTCCTTCGGTGGTCAGGCACTGCATATTCGCCTCTGTGACGCAGCGATAGCCATGCACATGCTCGACAAGCCAGGGGACGAATGCACGACAAATGCGTTCGAAGCGCTCCGAATAGCGATGGACGTCCTCGGGGGCATAATCGAGCCACGAAATCTGCTGGCGATACTCGGCCTCAATTGTCTCAATCGCCGCCTCGCCATCGGCTGCCATTCTATTAACGATCTCCTCGAACATCGCGTGAACGATGGTGCCGAATTCGGTTTGGATCGTGGGCGCCGTGGGCAGGCGCACAATCTGCTTCTCAGGGAAGTGCAGACTATTTGCGCATCCAGGCTCGTACGTCACAAAGTTGTTGAGCGCTGTGGCAGAAAGAAACTTCACGTCGATATGAGGTTCCAGAAGCGCGCGGAGCTCGGGCGTATCAAACACGTAGTTGTCGCGCCACTCGGTTTCGATTGCAACGCTGAGCTGGTCTGCCTCAGCAGAAACTTCGCAAGAGTCGATAAGCCCCGTGAGCTCCTGCAGTGCCGACCCGCCGGCACGGTACAGCTCGAGGTGTCGTTTAGCGCGCGTGATGGCGACAAACAACAGGCGGCGCGCGTCGTCATCATCCTTTTCATCGCGAATAAGCAGGTTGGACGGGTACAAGCTCATGCCGCCAGCGCCTTTGTGCCAAGTGGAGTCGTCGGCATCGAGCAGGTAGACGCAGTCGAATTCCAGGCCCTTAGAGCTATGGGCGCTGGTGAGGCGAACAGCTCCCGGCGTGCCAAGGTCGATCGATGCGTCGATACTCACGCCAAACTTTTGAGCGGCATCGAGCTTGTCGACAATATCGGGCAGGCGAAGCGCACGTCCCATACGGCGCGCGTCTCCCATCTCACCTTCGGCAAAGGTGAGCAGGGCGCGGATGCCGGCATTGAATTCGGCTGCGCCCAGCGGATTTTGTTCCTTGCAATCCTGATAATAGCCAAGGCTGCGTTCGACAATCTTAAAGAGCAGCGCTCTGACCGGGGAGGCGCCGGCTTCGGCTGCCCACTGCATAAGGTCGTCGTGCAGTTCTTTGACGCGGGCGCTATTGCTCTCGCACATGGCGGCCATCCAGTCGCCGCGATGCTCGCGCTTGGCGCTGAGCGCAAACGTCACGGACGATGGATGGTCGCCGCCCAGCTCGGCGGCACAGACAATCTGCGGAAGATAGCTGCTGGCGAGCTCCTGCTGCCCGCGAGCGAGCGCGGTAACGCAGCGCAGCAGCGCCAGTGTCGTCTGCATGCGCTCGGAAGCAAAGAGATTTTGCCGTTCACGATAGGAAAACGGCACGTTCTCCTTAACGAGGAAGGGGATCAGCGAACGCAATGCGGCGTGTTTGGCAGAGATGACTGCAATTCCTTCGTTGGGATCTTCGCAGTCATCGAGGTAGCCAGCATCAATCCTCTGCCTAATGCTCGCGGCAACGGCGGCGTATTCCTCGGCTTTGCCGGTGTAGACGTTCTCGCTAAAGCTGACCTGATCGCCTTGAGGCTTAAAGGCTTCGATTGACTTATTCGAGCTGGCGTCGAGGCGATATTCATTTTGCCGTGCGATAGCTTGACCAAGCTCAACGATGGCGGGCGTGGAGCGGTAGTTGGTCTTGAGCACGATGCTCCGGGGCGAGAACTCGGCCGCAAACTGGTTGGCGCATTCGATCGTGGCGCCCTGAAAACGCATGATGGCTTGATCGTCATCGCCAACGGCCATGATATTGGGCGCATCAACGCCGTCGCAGAGCAGCTCGATGATGCGCATCTGGGCACCATTGGTGTCCTGGAACTCGTCAACTTGGATATAGGTATAGGTGTCCTGGAGCACTTGGCGCAACGCGTCGTTGTGCTCGACGGCGTTAACGAAGTCGCCGATCATGTCGTCGTAATCGTAGAGATGGTGTTGGTCGAGCTCGCTCTGGTAGCGACGCGCGACGTCGCAAGCGGTCTTGAGTCGCTCGCTCTGCTCCGCAATCTTAAACGTGCGCCCCTGAGAGTTGCTGCCTCCAAAGAAGGCATCGCGCACCTTGGTGTATCCCGAGGATTTGCCCTTCTCATCGATGAGCTCGGTGCGGCGAACGGTGTCGCGCAACTCAAGAATGTACGGCACGTACGTGCCGGCGGGACAGTCAATTGGGCGAGTGAGCGATGTGGGTGCCATGGCGCAGACACGCTCGATCTCTTCCTCAAAGCGTTCAGCCAACGCTGTGCTTGCCCTTTCGCAGACGAGCATAAGCAGCCTGGAATGCTCAGTGAGCCAGGTGGCGGCGTCGATATTCTGCTGTGCGATGGCGCTCAGCGTGTCGTAATCCAGGCCACTGCGTTTGATTTTGGAGACAAAGCCGATCATCTTACCGATGTTTTGCGCGGGCATATCAGGTGACCCTCCACCTAACGGAGAACCAAAAGGCAGCGATTTGAGCAGCCAATCAAAAATCTCTTGCTGGTGCAGGCTGGTAACAAGCGTGTCGGTCGAAGGACGCATGAAGTACTCGGGATAGCGCGACCTGATGCTGCTTGCAAATCCGTGAAACGTGCTGACTTCGATGCCGTAGGCGTCGCGTCCAATGAGCTCAATCAGACGTTTGCGCATGGCTTCCGCGCCCGCCTCGGTATAGGTGAGGCAGAGGATGTTGCGCGGGGCGGCATCGCGTTTGGCCAAGATGTTCGCCGCGCGCAGGCTCAGCAGCTGCGTCTTGCCGGTGCCGGGGCCGGCAATGACGAGCAACGGACCATCTAGGCATTCGACGGCCTCGCGCTGTTCGGGATTCAGGCGCTCGAACGATACGTTAAAGTTGGGGGTCATGTTCATGGCAGTATTACCTGTCTTCCTGGTAGAGCGCACGCGTGCTATCGAGATAGTCAAGATACGTATCGATGGCACTTTGAGGTTGAACGATCTTAATGAAGGTGCTGAGTTGCAGCAGCCAGCCAAAGAACTGCGGAGACAGCGGGGCTTTGACGGTAGCTAACAGGCGCCCATCCTGGTTCTCAAACACAACGGCGTCGAGCCCGAACTTGTCGATGAGCGGGTTCATCGCGCGGTCGTCGAGCTCCAGCACGACGGTGGTCTTGTCGGCCGCGTAAACGCCAAACGACGGCGAAACGTGATCTTCGAGCACATAGCCCGCGATACGCGGATCCTTGGTTGCGGGCTCCTCGGACACCGCAACATCGAGCATGTGGTCGACGCGGTAGGGCGTGAACGGCTGATGACCCGAGCCGGCATTAGCCCATTTATCTCTAAATCCAATCATGTAATAGAGTTCGTCGGAGTAGATAAGGCGCACGGGTGTGAGCTCGTAGACCTTTCCGTCATGATTAAGGGCCTTTTGCTTGGCGGCGTCGTAGTGGAAGTAACGAAACCGAATCTTGCGTTTTTCGCGCATAGCCTGCTGAATCAAGTCGATGTTGAGCAGGGCATCAGAGTTTTGCATCTTCACGCGCGAAGGCACGTCGACACGCTTGTGCATCAGTTCGCGTTCGCCCAGGCTGGCGAGGCTCTGCAGCTTGCCGATGAGGTGGTCGGTCAACTCATCGGTCAAAAACGGCGAACTCTGCACGGCGTCAACAAGCATGATGAGCTCTTGCAGGTCGAGCGGGCGTGAGACCAGGGCCCATTCCCTGCCACCGCGCTGGTCGATGTTGAGCCCAAAGTCGCGAAGCGTTTGCAGGTCGCGATAGATGGCCTTGCGTTCGGCTTCGAGGTCGTGATAGGCGAGCTCCTCGATGATCTGCTGCGTTGTGAGTCCGTGCGTGCTGTCGGTCTTTTCCATCAAGGTTTTAAGCAGGAACAGAAGCCTGAGCTTTTGATTTGGTCTGTTCGCCACGTTGTCTCCTTTCGCCGGCAGGGTACCAACCGGAGATACAAAACAAGACCCGTTATTGGGACTCATTGTAGTCCGCGCGACCGTAGTATTCGCAGCAATAAGAGCTCGAATAGGGCGAAAGGTGGTTAAACGGAAATCGGCGGTTTGGCTGGCAGGTGTGACATGCGCTCTATTGGCTTGGGGCCGATTCCGGTTTACAAGAATCAGAACAGGAGAAATGCGATGGCAGACATCAAAGTCTTTGCCGAGAATCTTGAGGATTCAACCAAGGAGCAGATCGAGGAGATTTCCAGCTGCCCGGCGTTTGAAGGCGCCAAGATCCGCATCATGCCCGATGCCCATAAGGGCAAGGGCTGCGTGATTGGCTTTACGGCAAACTTGGGCGACAAGGTGATTCCCAACCTGGTTGGGGTCGACATCGGATGCGGGATGTACTGCGTGCCGCTTGCGGAAACCATCGCGCGCGACGACCTCATTCAGTTCAATCGCGATGTGAAGCGCGCGGTGCCCACGGGCTTTAGCCTTCATCGCGATCCTGCCTGCGTACTCGCGGACTTTGACATGGAGTCGCGCGATTGGCTTCAGGACAAGCGCAAGGTTGAGCGCTCCATGGGCACGCTGGGCGGCGGCAATCACTTCATTGAACTCGACGAGGACGAGGATGGGTGCCAATATCTGGTCGTGCACACCGGCTCGCGCAACATGGGCAAGCAGACGGCGGAGCATCATCAGGCGCTGGCGCAGAAGACGTGCACGGCAGATATCCCCGACGAGCTTAAGTATCTCGTGGGAGATCTTTCTGCCGAGTATCTCGTCGATATGCATAACTGCCAACGCTTCTCGAATCAGAACCGCAAGGCGATTGTCGCACAGATTATTGAGCGTACGGGAATTCGGCTCGACGGAGACGGCTTTACCACCATGCACAACTACATCTCGGAAGGCGGCATGATTCGCAAGGGCGCCATTAGCGCTCATGCGGGCGAGATGGTGCTGATTCCGTTCAACATGCGCGACGGTGCCGTTATTGCACGCGGCAAGGGAAACGAGGACTGGAACTGTTCGGCGCCGCACGGGACGGGTCGCGCGATGAGCCGCGCCAAAGCGTTCCAAACGCTCGACACCAGGTCGTTCGTTAACGAGATGCGCGATGCCGGCATCTACTGTCCGAGCGCATGCGAGACGACGCTCGATGAGTCGCCCGAAGCGTATAAGCCTGCGGATGATGTACTGAGACTCATGGACCCGACGGTTGATGTTATTCACCGACTCAAGCCGATCTGGAATTTTAAGGCTACTGGTAAGCGCGGTAGGCGTTAGGAGGGTTGCGATGACGTTAAAGATGGACTCCAGGGACGACCGAATTGGACACTCTGTGAGCATGGGCGAGATGCTGGGCCCATCAGGCGTGATGCCGCCGACGCCCGCGAATCAGCGTAGTGGGAATCGCAAAGAGCGTGATGACGAGGTTTTTGACCTCAGCGGGTTTCGCAATCGACTGGTTTCTGGGCTCGATCGCCGTATGGAGACGTCGCTTTTTGAAACTCCTTGTGTGTTGAAAACCGGTATGTCGGTCGATGATGCCCTAGGTGGCGGCGTTGGGTTGGGCAAGCTCAGCGTGATTGGCGGCGAGCATGAAGATGTCTCGAACGTGCTGGTGTATGCGGCTTTGCGTCTGATTGAGCAATGCGCCGTGCTCTACATGCCGATTCGGGAGTGTGAAGAGGACGCGATCGCCCGGCTTATTCGCGCCGAGATGGATGACAAGGTGTCAGAGGATCCTGAGGAACGACAGGTCGAGGCGATTCGCGCAACGATGCGCCTCAAGCAGCGCAACCTAGGCATTTTTGTTGAGGACAACATGACCATGGACCTTTTAACGAGCTGGTTGCTCGGCGATCAAACGTGGAACAGGGCAGTACTAAAGGACGTCGTAGTCGTAATCGACGGACTCGAAATGCTCGACGATAACCGCCCCGTGAATGCAGCCCTGCGCGACCTGCGCAACATGCTCAGCCCAACATCCGCCATCCTGGCAGGCTGCTTTGCGGCAGAGGGCGGCAACGATGCGGCTTTTGCCGAGACCCACTGCAATGCAGACGTCCTGGTCCGCATGAGCTCCGATGGCATGGAGCCATCTTCCGCGCGAGTTTTCGGCTAAAGCCGCAACCAATAACGACAGCTCAGTCCGTGGTGCGCCTGCGCTGCGGGCTGACTATTTAGCGAAGGGCGTCTGCTGAACAGCCAGATGCCCCCGCATTTTCTTTATGCCCGCCTCGGATTTTGATTCGATGGTAAATCATCGTCAGCGTTCGTAAGAGGAAAGCCATGGCCACGATGCCGTCTCAGTTTTCTAAGGATAGCGTCCGTCCTATAGCTTGAGACATGGCGGTCTTAGTGAGGAGGTCTCTCTTCTAGAACCGTTCTTTTTATAGAAAGACCACTGCGTTGTGAAATTCGACCATTAGCGTAAGGAATGGTCGTTAATGAGACTTGGCATACTAGCATTGTTCTGAGGTAACAGTTGGGACGATTGGATATCAGAAGGAGAAATGTAATGAGCTGGGAAAACGTCAAAATTGATAAGGAAAAACTGATGGATGTTAAAGGGCGTCCTGTTCAATCCGCCGGGCTTTCTCTGATTTTCCAGCACCAAATGTTTGATGTTGATTTAAATGGCCTTCCAGTTTTCACGGACAAGAACATTGCGTTGCTGAATTTGCTGATCAACAACGATGTGTCATATGCCGGGGTAATAGAAAGTGATTACGGAAAAGAGATGGCCAGCATCTTTAAGGGAATGTTTGATGCAGGTTCATGGAGTACCCGGCAAACGAACATAAGACGTGCGGTTTATCGCGTCAACAGAGATAATTCGACCAGTTTGCCGACACTGTCCAACAGCGACAAAAACGATTCAGCTGGAAAACCGACTCAGGCTGAACTTATTAAGTTGCTTGGTATTTCAGCGGGGATGCGTGTCGATGGAAAAACAATAGAGGAGGTAAAAGCTGAAGCAAAAAAAGTTGGCAAGAAAAATGGCGGTGGCAAGAAGAATGCCGAGAACGAGAAGATTCTGACTGGGGGGTCTCTTCTTACCGCGGTGGCAATAATGGAGATGATTGCCTCTGGCGATGATTCCCATGGCAATGACAACGCGTTTCGCGAGGCACTTCTTGCAGGCCAATCAGATTTAGTTTATAAGATTGCTCACGCCGCTGAGGTCGCGGTCAACGATGCATTGGGACGGGAGTCTCTACAGGCAGCGGCTTCTAAGCTAGGGAAAAAAGAGGTCGCTAAAAACAATTATTCCTTTGCGACCAAATTCTGCCATCATGCATGCAGAGGAATAAGTGGCGGAGCTGGTAAATACTGTATTTACGATTCGGTTGTCCACGATTTTCTTCCTTATTACGCGTGCGAATATATAGAAGCAGATACCCTTGGCAGAATTTGTGGGTTCAAACCGGAGCACACAACTTTTAATGAACGATATAAGAAAGTATATGAGCAAATTGACGCATGGAAGAAGCTATCGGCTCAAGATGCTTCCGAAAAAGGCGAAGGCTATGGATATGAGAACTATCGAAATCTGTATGATGCGACTCTCGATGGCATCAATAGATGGAGAGACGCATGGAGGCTTTGCCCAAACAGTCAAGGCAATGTAATTGATCATCAGTTGAATGATGATCAATACGAGAAGTTGGATTACTGCAGTTTCGATCGCTTTGTCTGGTATTTCTTTAAAAATCAATGGCGAAAGGAAAAGGCAAAGGGACTGTTAAAGAATTGGAAAAAGCTGCCTTGTAATATGTAGCTATAAGTTCGAACGGCCCCAGGCAGTTTCTCAGAGCTGCGCCTTTTTCGGCGCAGCTTTTTTCTCTAAAACTATGGAGCACCTGCTGTCTTTGGAGTTGCGCTCACAACAGACGTTATTGAACTCGATGCCGATATATATCCAGCCAAATAGGCTCTTCCTCTTTGTTGTCGGCGCACGCTTCTAGCAAGTCATCTATCCGGTCAGACCCGATCGTTTGCAAGGCTGCGTATTCTTCTGGCAAGGGCTGCGTTACTTTCTTCGCTCTAAACACGGGCGACAGCATCAAGTTCGTATACGCCCATCCGGCAAAGCAGCTGCCGTAGGGGATAGAGCCACATCTGATCTGTCCATCGCCATCGGAATACAGACAGTCCAATTTCGAGTTTGCTACCAGGCAATAGCAAGGTCCCGGCGCCCATGGCCTGCAGTCAATCTCGAGAATGTCGCCCTTTTTGTACGGCGTGGGCAGGTCGACATATGCCCCCTTGAACCACGGGCCAAAGATTCCACCCACAATGCAGTCGAGCACCTCGCCGCATTCGCCCTCTTCTTCCCTGCAGATGTATTGAATTTCGCCGGAGGCGTTTGCGTAGTAAGTGTAGTCTGGCTGTAGAAAGCCGTCGTATGGATATGAACAGCTCGGGTCGTTGGCAAGGTTGAACAGCTCGATCATCCAGTATGAGGACGATAAGTCTGTCATTTCGCTCCACTTGTCTGCGTATGCCTTCATTGCCGCAAGGGCGGCCTGCCACGATGCCACGGGAAAGGGGCCATGCGTGATGGCAGATCCCACTTTGTTGTCGACAAAGCTAATTTCGCTAATAAGCAGTACCTTCCTGTTCCCGTCGACGGCCTTTAGCGCGTTCATGCAGTCATCGATGTAGTCGAAGCAAATCTGCCGATAGTGCCAGTAAGGGGTGTCGTCTGACGAGTTACACCCGCCAGCAACCAGTCTGCCGAGTAGCTCTCGTTTGCGGGTAATTTCAACCGGTGCTCCACCGACAATCTGCATGTAATGGTCGCCGCTCAGGAGCTGCGGATTATGCAGCAAATGCTCTCGCAGCTCCGGAGAGTCGATCAAGTTGATTATTTCTTCGTGCACGATAGTCTCCGAGTTGTTGGTGCGACTTCTTGTGGATTCGGGCATGACGACCTTTATTCAAATAGCTGCGGGTACTTCTCCTTGAGCGGCGCCTGATCCAGACGCAGCTCTTCCAGGTTGCGCTTTGCCTTGGACTCCATCCTTATGGTGTCGATAAACGCGATGAGTGAGTCGACATACAGGTCGCCGCGCAGGTAGGCCTGGGCGGCGAATAAAATTCGCTGCTCGTCTTCGAGTGGTTTGCGATAGTACTCAAGATTCAGGTAAAGCGGGTCTGGCTCGCCGATGTAGAGGGGAAACGTCTCGTTGTAGGTAATCGAGCAGCCAGTGGCACGCATGTTGCTGATATCCCCTGCATGGCGATAGTGCTCGAGGCGCTGCTGCGCATGATCAAGCCATTCGTCAGAACGGTCTGCCTGCCGAAGCTCTGCCTCGAGCTTTGTCTGGTCCCACGTGGGCAGATCGAACAGCGTGAACGGCTCACGGGCACTGCCTTGCGGCGTCCAGACGATATCGCCGGTGTGGAACGGCGTGGGGATATCGACCCAGATGAACTCGAACGCGATCCCCCAATCGTTCTCAATGGGGCCGGCTGAAGGGCAATAAACGGAAAGGGCCTCACCTTTGCCGTTCACTAGGAGCCAATCTTCCCGGCGATGTTCTTCGTCGGCATCGAGCGGGCACCGGGAGATGCGTACGCGTGCCTCTGGACGGCTCGCCAGTTCATCATCACCGCGCAACGTCTCGGCACATTTCTCATAACAGCTGAATGGCGCGCCGAAGGCCCCACAAAGTTGCCCGTCGGGCACAATCTCCTCTTCATACTGATAAACGTAGTCCGTCCCACTCGCAAACGCATCGACGCACCGCTTGTTGTAATCGATTGTCCAGCGCAAAAAAGCATGGAAATCGGGGATGGCCGGCCTTCCAAGACCGGCATGGGTTGCCTCCAGCGAACAATTGGGCATGGTTCGGGCGATCTCCTGCCAAGCTTCGCATTTCTGATCGAGCGTGGCGGTCTTCGAAAACCAAACCAGATAGGCGGCCTCAATGGTGTTGGGTTGAAAATTGATGCGGCGGAGATGCTCCCGAATGTCCCGGGAGTCCACAAAATCCAAGATGTCCATGGTTAGCTCCTCTTTGTTTCGAATCGCTCCGGCGGGGTTATCGCATCATCGAACAGCTCCGGATAGCGGGTCTTGAGCCCGCCGTCTTCCCCTTCAAACCGTTCGGCTTTTTTCTTGACCAGCGCCTGCAGCTCGCAAAGACTTGATAGCGCAATTAGTGAGTCAAGACCCAGATTGCCGTCGAGATATGCCCGCACGCCGTACAGAATTCTCGCCTCTGGCTTGAGCGGGGTACGGCAGTATTCCATATCGAGAAGAAAACAACTCGGCTCTCCGATATAGACGGGGTACTCCAGGGGATATTCAATCTGACAGCCGTAGGCATACATGTCGCTCGTATCGCCATTTTGCCGATGGTGCCTGAGCAGGTCATCGGCCTTTTTTGCAGCGCATTCCCTGTAGGTGGAAGGCAGAAGCTCATCTATGACCCGCTGCGTGGTCCATGTCTGCATATTGAGAAGCAGCATGGGGTCGCCAGGGTCGCCGTGACGACAAATGATGTCGCCGGCGTGGAATGGCGTCGGGATGTCAAACCACATCAACTCAAAAGCGAAAGTGGGGTCTTCGCCCTCGCGTTCCATGTCGATGCAGCTCAGCTGGCAGTCCATAATTTCGCCTTTTGCGTTGAGCATGAGCCTGTCGGCGGCATAGTAGTCTTCGTCCGGATCGATCGGGCGGCGCGTTATTTCTATCGAGGTAGGATTTTCCTCCTCAAGCTCATTCCAGATTGCCTCGAAACATTTTTCGTAGCTGGTGTAGGGGCCATAATTGCACCCGCTCTCATGGGGACTTCCCGTCTTGTCCTCAAAGAAATACATGTGCTTGCCAGGCTGTTTGAACCGGGCGATTTTCTTGCGCTCCCATCTGATGACGTCGCGAAGAAAGACATGGAAGTTGGGGATATTGAACGTGCCGTATCGCCTGCTCATCGCACAATTGGGCATGTTTTCGAGAATCTTTTGCCAGGTCTCAATCTTCTGTTGCAGCGTCTTCTCGTTCGAATGGTCGACGATGAACGCTGCCTCGGGCGTGGTGGGCTCGTAGCCGATGCCTTCCAAATGCTCTCTGATATCGGGCGAGTCGAGAAACTCGAGAATGTCCGAACGTATGGCGTTGACGCCGGCGCCGGCCGATGTGCGATATGGCTGCAAGCAGTCGTGTACGACCGATCCATCCGACCAATGTTTGCCACAGCCGGGGTCATCGTGCAGCTTTTTCGAGAGTTCGAGCATAAAGGAGCAATCATCGGGCAAGTCGCCGATATAGCGTTCGGCGGTGTAGAGCGCAGAGGGTGTGAAGTCGTCGAGGAAGCCGTCCGTGAAATCCCTCAAGCGGAGATTGCCTTCCTCAACGCCGTAGATTTTGCTCGGATAGGCGCACCAAACCTGGCCTTTGAACGAACTATCGTAGTCGTCTTCGAGCACGATGGCGAAACGAGGGCCGTGGTCGAAGGGCCGACCGTCGATCTTGATGATGTCGCCGGGGACCCAGGGAGTGTAAAAGACCTCACCATTGGCGCAGAAGTGCTTGCTATTGTTCCACGGCAAGTGATTGATGCTTTGATGCGGAGTCCGCTGATTCCGGCGGTCACTCAAAAAGACCAAATCGCCAGCCATGGTTGCGGCGAATATCAGCGAGGCTTGAGCGCGTGGGCAGTCGTGTAAGTCTTCGGCGGTATAGAGCTTAATCTGCCAGAATGATTCGAACCAATCTTCATCGGGGTCGTCATCGACGTATTGCTTCATAAGGGTTCGAGCGGCATCCCAAGAGGCAACGGGGAAGGGGCCATCAAAGGTGTCGTGCCCGCGCTCGTCTTCACTGTAAAACACGCCGGAGACCAGCAAGATACCGCGGTCACGGTCAACGTTGTAAAGCATATCGAGTGCAGTGTCGAGTTGTTCGAGGCCGGAGTCGATCGTCTCGGCGTAATCCGATGAGACCTCTTTGCGAAGCTGCTCGAGCATGGTCCGTTTTTCGTCGAGCGTCTTGAGGGAGCCGCCGATGGTTTTACAGAGGGAGCCATCTGCCATTCCCATGTGTTTGAACATATGAGCACGCAGCTCATCGTCCTTGATGCAACTGCAAACGAGCTCCCTGCCGGCATCGGTGATCACGGTATCTGCTTGGCTGTCCATAGCAACCTCCAATTCGGTCGTTGCCGTTAGCATCCATCAGAGGCTGTGCTTTGTGATCCCATTAACGGGTCTGATATGAATCTCGCGTCAAACATACTTTTGGAAACGCACTGGTACATGAGTGTGCGCGTACTGAAAGGACAATCGGTAGTGGCGTTTCAAAAACTAAGCGTAACTGGTGCAACCTCCCTCTAAGAAGGGATCGGCCGTCGCATCGAACAGCTCCGGGTAGCGGTCCTTGAGCCAACCGTCTGCATCCTCGAAGCCACGCGCCTTTTTCTCCGCCAGCGCCTGTAGCTCGCATGCGCTGGCCATTGCGGCGAGCGAATCAACCGCCAGGTCGCCTTTGACATATGCCCTGACGCCGTAAAGGATTCGCTTCTCTGACTTGAGCGGCTTGCGGTAATAGTCGATGTCCAAAAGAAAGCCCTCAGGCTCCCCAATGTAGAAGGGGAAATGCAAGGCGGATGAGACTTGGCAGCCGTAGGCGTACATGTCGCTGGTGTCGCCGTCATATCGGTGCCAGCGCAATAGCTTGTCGGCCTTTTGAACGAGGCGCTCTTTGTAGACGGAGGAGGCCAGCTCTTTGTCGACTCGTTCGGATCCCCAAGTTTGCAGGTCAAACAGCACCATCGGCTTGTCGGGGCGTTGGAGGTTGCAGACGATGTCTCCGGCATGGAAAGGCGTCGGGATATCAAACCACATGTCCTCGAAATCGCTGGCGGTGCCCGCCTCGTCCCACTCGCTTTTGTTGCGGTAATCGCAAGACATTACTTCGCCGTTCGCATTGAGTAAGACCATGTCGTCGGCATAGTGGTCTTCTTCTGGGTCGATGGGACGACGGGTGATCCTGATGGCTTTGGGATCGTCACCGTCGAGCTCTTTCCAGATGGCATCGAAGCACTTTTGATAACTGCTGTACGGGCCGTAAAGATAGCCGACCTGCCCGCGCCAGTCCCACGAGTAGTCCTCAAAGAAGTACAGGCTTTGACCGTCCGTCCTTTTAAGGTGCGCGAGTTTTCGTTTCTCCTGTTTGATGACATTGCGCAGAAAGGCATGGAAGTCCGGGATGACGACCGTGTCGTTTCTGCGGTTCATGGTGCAATTGGGCATATTGTCGATGATCTTTTGCCAGCCTTCGAGCTTTTGCTGCAGCGTTGCTTTATGCGAGCAATTGACAATGAAAGCCGCTACGGGCGTGGTGAGCTCGTAGTTGATTCGTTGAAGATGCTCCTTAATACTGTGCGAGTCTAAAAACTCGAAGATGTCCGGACGAATATCCAGCTCGCTTTGGTTGGCGGGCTTGCGATACGGCTGAAGGCAGTCATGTCCGACCGAGCCTTCGGACCATTGCTTGCCGTAGTCGGGGCTGTCGTGCAGCATCTGCGAAAGCTCGAGCATAAAAGCGCAGTCGTCCGGCAGCTCACCGGTGTAGCACTCGGCGGTGTAGAGGGCGGAGGGGATGAAGGGGTCCAGGAGACTGTCGCTGTAGGTGCCGGATGAAAGTGAACCCTCCTTAACGCCGTGATCTTTACTAGGCCCTGCGCACCAGATCTGTCCCCGGAGCGTGTGCTCGTAGTCGTTTTCGAGCACAATGGCAAAGCGAGGCCCGTGATCAAAGGGGCGACCGTCGATTTTGAGGATGTCGCCTGGGACCCACGGCGTATAGATGGGTTCGTTGCTGTTGCAGAACCGTCTGCTATCGTTTCGCCAGGCGCTTTCGACATACGATTTGCGAGTGCGGTTATTGCGCTGATCGCGGAGAAATATAAGCTCGCCATCCTTGGTTGCCGCAAACGCCAGGGAGGACTGCGCCATTTGATGTTCGTGAAGGTCTTCCGGGGTGTATAGGTCGATCTTCCAGTACGATTCGGACCAGTCGTCTTCAGGATACTCTTCGATGTAGCGCTTCATGAGTGCCTGCGCGGCCTCCCACGATGCGGTGGGGAAGGGACCGTCGAGGGCGTCGGCGTCGCGCTCCTCCTCGTTGTAGACCATGACGTGCAGTAGGAGGATTCCGCGGTCGCGCTCGATGTTGTGGAGCATATCGAGTGCGCTGTTGAGCTGGGCGAGATGCGAATCGATATCTTCGACCAGCTCCGGCGAAACCTCCTTGCGGAGTTGCTCGAGCATGGTGCGTTTTTCATCAAGCGTCTTAAGAGAGCCGGCGATGATTGGCGCTGGCCAGTATAGGTATTTACGCATGTGGTCGCGCAGCTCTTGGCTCTTGATGCAGCTGAGGACGAGGTCCTTGCCGGCATCGGTGATGCCATCGCATGCCTGATTGTTCATGTCGGTCTCCTTATCGATCATTACCGGCATGATGCAACTGGTGTGGAGGCCGTTGGTCCCATTAACGGTACCAGGAGAGAATGGAATGTGACAAAGGGACTGCCCCTTTGTCACATCTCAAATATTGCCTTTACGTGTTGATGCACACGGTGTGCAATAATACTCGCACTGTGCAATAGCGCACAGGCAGAGTAACAAGGAGGACGCTTGTCCCAGCTCGAGAAATGCGATCGCCGGTCCCTTCGCTCGCAGCGTGCCCTTCGCCAGGCACTTGCCAGCGAACTAGCCGAAAGCGGCGATCTTTCGCGCATTAACGTCGCTTCGCTCACCGAGCGTGCTGGCCTCACGCGCCGTACGTTCTATTCGCACTACCGCGATATCCCCGACTTTATCAATCAAATCGAGGACGGCTTGCTGGCCGAGATCCGTGAGCGTATTGAGCTCATCACCGCAGCTCGGCTGCCCGATCTCTATCACAACATCGATGAGCTCGAGCCGGCGCCCGGTTCGGTTGAGCTACTGCGTTATCTTGCGGCCAACCGCGACTTGATCGGTGCGCTGCTGGGTCCGGGCGGCGACCAGGCCTTCATTAAAAGGATTATCGACACCGCGCGTGAGGCTGTGGTGCCGCGTGCGCAGACGGGCATTTTGGGCCTGGCGCTGGGCACGTTCTTTGACTACTACGTCACCTACGTCGTGAGTGCCGAGGTCGGCATGATTCAGCGCTGGTTTGAGCGCGGGCTCACCGAATCGCCCGAGGCCATGGCGCGTATGATGACGGTGCTCGCTTTTGTGCGCCCTGGTGACCTGTATGGCCAACCCATCGATATCAACGTGCCGGAGTACGGCATGAAGCTATTGAACTTGCAGCTCGAGGACGCGGCCGACACCCCCGCAACCGTCGAGTCCAACAACTAAGAGGAGAGACAATGAGCAAACTCGTCGAGGGCATCAAGGACCGCATGGTCGCCGCCGCACGCGAGGCTGCGCCCACCGTGGTGGACGCCGCGCAGAAGGCCGCGACCGCGGCTGCCGAGAAAGTTGCCGAGGCAGTTGCCGATGCCAAGAACGCGGCAGGGGAGACGTCCGTCGCTAGCGAGCCCGCCACCGCCGCCGAGCCCGCAGCCGCCGCCCACGCCCCCGAAGGCGCGATCTTCAACCCCGACAACGCCCACGGCAATCTGCACCTGGGCATCGACGTTGGCTCCACCACCGTCAAGCTCGCCGTGCTCAACGATGACAACCAGATCGTCTACGCCAAGTACCAGCGCCATCACACCGACGTTCGCGCTTGCGCCCGCGATCTGTTCGAGGGCGCCGCGACTGTGCTGCCGACGGCCCAGATGACCTGCGCCATTACCGGCTCGGGCGGTCTGCTGCTGTCCCAGTGGCTCGACCTGGAGTTTGTCCAAGAGGTCATCGCCAGCAAACGCGCCGTCGAGACCCTCATCCCGGCCACCGATGTCGCCATCGAGCTGGGCGGCGAGGACGCCAAGATCATCTACTTCGATAACGGCATCGAGCAGCGCATGAACGGCACCTGTGCCGGCGGTACGGGTGCGTTCATCGACCAGATGGCAACCCTGCTGCACACCGACGCCAGCGGCCTCAACGAACTCGCGGCCAACGCCACCACCATCTATCCCATCGCCAGCCGCTGCGGCGTTTTTGCCAAGACCGACGTCCAGCCGCTGCTCAACGAGGGCGCCCGCCCCGAGGACGTGGCCGCCTCCATCTTCCAGGCCGTCGTGACCCAGACCATCTCGGGCCTGGCGTGCGGCCGTCCCATCCGCGGTAACGTCGCCTTCCTGGGCGGCCCGCTGCAGTATCTCTCCGAGCTGCGCCATCGCTTCTACCTCACGCTCAACCTGGACGAGGAGCACCGAATCGTGCCCCAAAACGCTCACCTGTTTGTGGCGAGCGGTGCCGCCATGGCGCACGAGTCCAATAAGCTCAGCACGTTCCCGCAGCTCATCGAGGCCATCGATGCCCTGGGTGACACACAGGGCGCCGAGGTCGAGCGTCTGGATCCGCTCTTTGCCACCGACGAGGACTTTGCCGAGTTCAAGACCCGCCACGACACCGAGGTCGTTCCCAAGGGCAAGCTCGAAGGCTACACCGGTCGCGTGTTCATCGGTATCGACGCCGGTTCCACCACCATGAAGGCCGCGCTTGTGGGTGAGGACGGCCAGTTGCTGCATACCTGGTACGGCAACAACAACGGTGACATCCTGGGTACGGCCAAGGTCATCATGGCCGATTTCTATAACCACATCCCCGCCGGCTGCACCATCGGCCACGTGACCACCACGGGTTACGGCGAGGCGCTGCTCATCGAGGCCCTCAAGGCCGATTCCGGCGAGATCGAGACCGTCGCGCACCTGCGCGGAGCCAAGGCATTCCTGCCCGGCGTCGAGTTTATCCTGGACATTGGCGGTCAGGACATGAAGTGCCTGCGCGTCAAGGACGGCGTTATCGAGCACATCATGCTCAACGAGGCCTGCTCGTCGGGCTGCGGTAGCTTTATCGAGAGCTTCGCCGTCTCTATGAACATGGACGTGCGCGCGTTCGCCGACGCCGCCATCCATGCCAAGGCTCCGGTGGACCTGGGCAGTCGCTGCACGGTCTTTATGAATTCGCGTGTTAAGCAGGCGCAAAAGGAAGGCGCCACGGTGGGCGACATCGCGGCCGGTCTGTCCTATTCCGTCATTAAGAATGCCCTGTTCAAGGTCATTAAGCTGCGCGATCCCAAGGAGATCGGAAGCCAGGTGATCGTCCAGGGCGGCACCTTTATGTCCGATGCCACGCTGCGCGCGTTTGAGCAGCTCACCGGCGTTCACGCCGTGCGTCCCGACATCGCCGGCTGCATGGGCGCCTATGGTGCGGCCTTGCTCGCCCGTGATCGCGCTGGCGCCGACGGCACCTCGACCATCCTTTCGGCCGAGGACATCGCGCACCTCACTGTGACGCAAAAGCACGTCCGCTGCGGCCGTTGCTCCAACAACTGCCAGCTCACCGTCAACGACTTTGGCGGCGGCAGGCGCTTCATTACCGGCAACCGCTGCGAGAAGGGCGCCGGCCACAAAAAGCAAAAGACCGAGGCCCCTAACCTCTTCAAAAAGAAAAACGAGTTGCTCTTTAATCGCGAGGTGCTGAGCCCCGACGAGGCCCCGCGCGGCACCGTGGGTATCCCGCGCGCACTCAACATGTACGAGAACTACCCCTTCTGGCACGCGTTCTTTACGCGCTTGGGCTTTAGCGTGCAGCTGTCCGACCAGTCGAGCAAGAAGACCTACCAGGCGGGCATCGAGTCCATGCCGTCCGAGAGCGTGTGCTATCCGGCCAAGATGAGCCACGGCCACGTGATGAACCTTATCGACCGCGATGTCGACTTTATCTGGATGCCGTGCGTGCGCTGGGAGCGCAAGGAGGATCCGACCGCCGGCAACTGTTACAACTGCCCCATCGTCATGAGCTACCCCACGGCGCTGGCGCTCAACATCGACGAGATCCGTGAGCAGAATATCGAGTTCCTGTACCCGTTTGTGCCCTATCACGACAAGACCGAGCTCAAGCGCCGTCTGTACCAGGTGCTCGCCGTCGACCGCGTGGCCGATGCGCAAGCTGGTCGCGGCCGCGTGCGCGGTCCCAAGATCACGCGCTCCGAGGTCGATGCCGCCGTCAACGCTGCCTTTGAGGCCGATGCACGCTTCCACGAGGACATCCAGACCATGGGCGAGGAGACCCTTAAGTGGGTCGAGGACCATGGCGGTCACGGCATCGTGCTCGCCGGTCGCCCCTACCACAACGACCCCGAGATCAACCACGCCCTGCCCGAGCTTATCTCGAGCTTTGGCTTTGCGGTCTTTACCGAGGATTCGCTTGCGCACCTGGTGAAGCCCGAGCGCCCCATCCGCGTCGTCGACCAGTGGATGTACCACAGCCGCCTGTACGCCGTCGCCCGTTTTGTGACGATGCGCAACGACCTGGACCTGATCCAGCTCAACTCTTTCGGCTGCGGCCTGGACGCTCTGACTACCGATCAGGTGCAGGAGATTCTGGAGGCCAGCGGCAAGATCTACACCGTGCTCAAGATCGACGAGGTGTCCAACCTGGGCGCCGCGCGCATCCGCATCCGCTCGCTCATGGCCGCGCTTAAGGACCAGGAGGCCGAGCGCTTGGCCGAGGCCGCGGCCGCGGGCGAGACCTACGAGCAGGGCGATGCCGCGCCGGTGGCTCCCTCCACGGATGCCCCCGCATTCGCGAGCCGCAAGTACACGTTCGAGGCTCAGCGCGAGAGCGCATCGACCGCGTGGCCCAAGGTGCCCTTTACCGAGCAGATGCGCGAGGAGGGCTACACCATCCTGTGCCCGCAGATGGCGCCGATCCACTTTGACCTGGTCAAAGAGGTGTTCCGCGGTGCCGGCTACAACTTGGAGCTGCTGCCCTCGACCGATCACGACGCCGTCGAGGCCGGCCTGCGCTATGTGAACAATGACATTTGCTATCCGTCCATTTTGGTGACCGGCCAGATTATGGAGGCCATCGAGAGCGGCCGGTACGACCTGTCCAAGACGGCCGTGGTTATCAGCCAGACCGGCGGCGGCTGCCGTGCCACCAACTACATCGCACTCATCCGCAAGGCCCTGCGCGAGAGCGGCCACCCCGAGATCCCGGTGATCTCGCTTTCGGCGGTGGCGCTCGGTGAGGACAACCCCGGCTTTAAGATTACGCCGGCGCTGCTTAAGCAGGCAGTCTACGCGGTGCTCTTTGGCGACGTGATGATGCAGATGCTTTATCGCTGTCGTCCATACGAGGCTACGCCCGGTGCCGCCAACGCACTCTACGAGGAGTACATGGCGCGCGCCCGCAAGCTGGCGCCCAAGTTCAACCGCCACAACTACACCAAGCTGTGCCGCGAGGCCATCCGCGCGTTCGACACCATGCCGCTCGTGGGTGAGGGCACCAAGCCGCGCGTGGGCGTGGTCGGCGAGATCTTGGTCAAGTTCCACCCTACAGCCAACAACCACGTGGTCGACGTTATCGAGCGCGAGGGCTGCGAGGCCGTGGTGCCGGGCCTGCTCGACTTCTTCCTGTACTCTATGAGCAACGCCGAGCTGCAGAAGGATGAGCTCGGAAGCTCTGCAACCACGCGCGCTGGTATGCAGGCGCTCATCAAGCTCGTGGACTGGATGCGTACGCCGGTGGAGGAGCTGCTCCAAAAGTCCCGCCGCTTTGAGGCGCCCGAGCGCATCGGCACCATGGCGGACAAGGCCCGTACGGTGCTTTCGGTTTGCAACAACATGGGCGAAGGCTGGCTGCTCACGGCCGAGATGCTCGACCTGATTGACCATGGCGCGCCCAACATCATCTGCACGCAGCCCTTTGCGTGCCTGCCTAACCACGTGGTGGGCAAGGCCGTGATCAAGGAGCTGCGCCGTCAGCACCCCGAGAGCAACATTGTCGCGGTGGACTACGACCCCGGCGCGTCCGAGGTCAACCAGCTCAACCGCATTAAGCTCATGATCAGCGTGGCCAAGGAAAACATGCGCACCGGTAAGGGCTTTAAGCTCGAGAAGGTGGCGCCGCTCGCGATGGACGAGGTCACTGGCCTGATGCGTGCCCATGATGGCTGCGTGAGCTGTGGCTCGGCCAGCGAGGAGGCCGTTGCATCGGTCGCCAAGCGTCTGGGACGTGGCATTAAGAAGTAGTTGGCCTGCTATGTGCTAGATATGAGACAAACGGGTGGTAGCCGTATCGGCTACCACCCGTTTTTGCTGGACGTATGCTGCGTAAACGCCCCAACTATCACCTCTTCCGAAAGCTACGTGTCAGTGGCACCAAAAATCGCCCTTGGAACCCTGAGATAATGAACATATGTAGCCGTTCGCCGCAAATTACCGTCCGTTTATGGAACCCACCTCTAGCGCGTGTCATCCTTACGGTTGAATAAATACACATCCATGGAATTACGTAAGAGAGGACTGTTCCTATGAGCTACAAGACCGTTTGTGTTGCCGGTGGCGGCGTGTTGGGAAGCCAGATTGCCTTTCAGGCTGCCTACTGCGGCTTCGATGTGACGATCTGGCTGCGCAGCGAGGGCAGCATCGGCCGCACTCAGCCCAAGATCGATCATGTGCGCGAGGAGTACATCGCGGCTATCGAGGGCATGGCGGACGGCACGGGCGAGTGGTGTGCCGGTATCGCCGATAGCGACCAGCCCTTCGATAAGGAGGCGGCGCTCGCCGCCGTCGAGCGTGCCTACTCCACACTCAAGCTAGAGCTCGATCTTGCCAAGGCAGTGGCCGACGCCGATCTGGTTATCGAGTCGATGGCCGAGGACACCCAGGCAAAGATCGACTTCTACAAGAAGCTCGCCCCGGTTCTCCCGCAAAAGACCGTTGTCGTGACGAACTCCTCCACGCTGCTGCCGAGCACCTTTGCCAAGTACACTGGCCGCCCCGAGAAGTACCTGTCGCTGCACTTTGCCAACTCCATCTGGAAGAACAACATGACCGAGGTCATGGCTCAGGACCAGACCGACAAGCGCTATTTCGATGAGCTCGTCGACTTTGCCAGCGATATCCGTATGCTTGCCCTGCCCGTCAACAAGGAAAAGAACGGCTATCTGCTCAATTCCATGCTGGTACCGTGGCTGCTGTCGGGCCTTGACCTGTACGTCTCGGGCGTCAGCGACCCCAAGAGCATCGACCTCGCATGGACGCGCGGCACTGGCGCGCCCAAGGGCCCGTTCCGCGTGTTCGACACCGTGGGTATCCAGACGGCCTACAACATCGTCATGCAGTATCAGAAGGTGCCGGGCTTGGTGAGCCCGCTGCTCAAAAAGATGATGATGCCCTACAACTTTAAGGCCATGGCATCCGTCCTCAAGCAGATGCTCGACGAAGGCAAGCTGGGCGAAAGCTCGGGCGAGGGCTTCTTCAAGTACTAAAAAGATTCCTCGGCAACATTGAGAAACGTATCATTTGCAGTGTCAGTGCGCCGCAGCGCCGCTCGGCAACGGGACAATCCGCTTTATGCGCCAACGCGAACTTGTCGACTTTGCCGTGGACTGGATCGAGCACCATCGCGGCCGCTCCGATTGATCACTTGGGAGCGGAAGGGTTGCGGATTCCCTTCGCGCCCCGCGTTTCCGTATCGCTACAAGCTTTAACTTGCATTAAGGGGCGTTTGTTAAACTGCGAGTCATAATTAGACAGGGCTGGGAAAACGCCGTGGTATATGAGGGAACAACAATGGTATTCAAAGACGGTAACGATATGGAATTGAGTGACAAGGACAGCAGGCTGTTTTCGCGCCGAGCGGCTCTTGCGGGTGCGGCGGGCACGCTGGCGCTTGCCGGGACAGGGCTCATGGGCTGCTCGGTCGGCGGGGCCGGCACGGGCGCCGCATCTACTTCGAGCAACGAGCTCACTGACGAGCAAAAGAAACTCCACAAGCAGATTGTCGCGACCTACGACGTCGAGAAGCAGGCGGCCATTAAGGGGCGGCTCGATACCGAGTACGCTGACGGCGGCTACAACGAGACCACTCCATTTATAGCGCAGGATCCCTTTGGCACCGATACCCTGAGCTGCTACGTTCGCTTTGCGACAACGGATTCCGTAACCGTCTCCTACAAGGTCGCCGGTCGCAAAAAGACTGGTGACACGCCCAAGGTCGCCGCGTTTTCCCATACGCCCCACGGCGGCGACGCGCCGGCCACGGAACACGAGTTCAAGGTCATCGGCCTCATTCCCAACCACAAAAACACGGTAACCATCACTTGCACGGCACAAGATGGTATCAGCCGCACCTCGACGTTCACGGTCAAGACGCCGGCTCTCAAAGGCGAGGAAGAAGAGCAGCTTGCCGTTACGTCGGGGGAGTCCAATACGCCGCTTGCCGATGGTCTCTTTACCATCTTGGGCAACGACTCGTCCAAGCTCGACTTTATGTACCTCTACGACAACGACGGCCAGATTCGCGGCGAGGTGCCGATTGTCGGCTACCGCAGCCACCGCCTGCTGTTCCCGGGCGACGGCAGCATGATCATGAGCGTCTCGACTACCAAGATGGCCCAGATCAACGCCATCGGCCAGGTGGTAAACGTCTGGAGCACGGGCGACTACGAGCTACACCACGACTACGCTTTCGATGACGATGGCAACCTGCTGGTGCTGGCGAGTCACGCCGGCTCCGAAGCCGATTTGGACGTCGATCGCGCGGCTGCCAAAAAAGATAAGGACGATCGCGTTAATGTAGAGGACCTCATCATTAAGGTCGACATAACAACAGGTGACGTCTCTCTCGTCGTGGACCTGGGCGATATGTTCCCCGACCTCAAGGCAAGCGCCAAGGTTGCCTCGGACGGCGACCTGGATTGGATTCACATCAACACGATCCAGTGGCTCGGCGGCGGCACCGTTTTGCTCAGCTCGCGCGAGACCTCAACGGTCATCAAGCTCACGGATATCTACGGTACGCCTACGGTCGATTGGCTTATGGGCTCGCCAGAGTTTTGGGCCGGCTCGGGCTTTGAGGACAAGTTGCTGCAGGCTCAAGGCGATTTTTCGCTCAACGCAGGCCAGCATAGTGTGACCTATCTGCCAAACGACGAGACGACCGCGACTGGTCGCTACCAGGTGCTGCTATACGACAACAACTTTGGTGCTGCCGAGAGCTATCCCAAGTTCGACTGGGGCCAGCTGGGCGCTGCGGTCGTGACCGACTACAGCAAGGGAACGCATTCGTTTGGGCGCATTTTTACGGTGGACGAGACCGCGCGCACCTACGAGCTTGTGGACCAGATCGCAGTGCCGTTCTCAGGTTACGTAAGTAGTGCGCAGCGCGTCGGCGATTCGAATAGCATGCTTGTGGCATCGGGCATAGCCAAGACCTTTGCCGAGTACGATCGCTATGGACTGCCCATTGCCACGTACGAGATGGAAGCCGAGAAGTACATCTACCGCGTGTACAAGTACGAGCTGTAGCGCTGCGCTTGGCTGTGCCTGTGCCCCGCGGCTGCGCACGCTCGTACCGGGCCTACCTCACGTTCCGCATCACTTCACGTCAAACTCCACGCGATCGAGTTCGGGTACGTTGAGGTCGATGAGCTTGCGGGCAACACGGCGGTCGTGCGCCCCGAGCGTCTCGCTTGTCGTTACGCGAGCGACAGTCTGGCGCTCGACAACGCCCTCCTTGTCGCCCTCGGTAGCCGAGGTCTCGACGGCGACGGTGTAATCCTTAAAGCCCGGCAGCACCGCCGCAAGTTCGCGCGTGGTTTCAGTGACGCCGTAGCCGTCTTGCACGCCGGCCTGCGCCGAGCCAATAGACCCCGCCGTCATAATAATGCAGGGGATGGCAAAGATCACCGTGCCCACGATGATGCGGCGGCGCACCTTGCGCGATAGCTCGTTGACCTCGGCGTTTTCTTCAGCAGTCACAATACCGTCGCCGTTCAGGTCGCGCTTGAGCGGCACGCGCAAAAGAAGCAGCACGGCTTCGGCAGCCAGTGCGATAAAGACCACGTTGATGCCAAACTCATAAAGCGCCGAGAGAAACAGTGACCCGCTTGCAATGGCGATGCCATAGCCCGCCGCGCACAGGGGCGGCATGAGCGCGGTCGCCACGGCCACGCCGGCGATAAGCGTGGCAGGTTCCTGGTCACGCGAGTTGCCCAGCCCGCCCGCAAAGCCGCCCGCGAGCGCGACAGCAAGGTCCCACACAGTGGGCGTCGAGTTGTCGATGATGGCGGCCGTGGTGGTGCCAAGGGGCGAGAGCTTAAAATACAGCGTGGACGTGATCAGACAAAAGGCCATCTGTAGCGCGAGGCCGGCGACGGCCTCGACGGCAATCTCGCGGTCGAGCGTGGCGATGCCATATGCCATGGCAAGGACCGATCCCATGAGTGGGCAGATGAGCATGGCGCCCACGATGGCAATGTCCGAGTCGATATCGAGGCCGATGCTCGCGATGAGCATGGCGATGATGAGGATGCATAAGTGCGAGCCGGTCAGCCGCGCCCCGTTTACAAAGCGCTTGCGAATCACGTGATAGGGTGCGCGACCCTCGCGAATGTTGAATGCGCGCTTTAGGAAGCGGCCGGTGTTCTCCAGGGCCTCACTATGGGCAGGTCGAATGCCGTGGCGCCGGTGATGGCGTTTGCGTAGTCGCTTGATCTGTTGTTTGTCGAGTTCCATGTCCACCTCGTATTGCCGCAGGAACGCGGGTGCGCTCGCAGCATGTACTCTACACCGTGGCGGGCGGGGCGGTCATCTTGACGTGAAACTTAGACGAGCAGGTAAGGGGGACGTCAAATGCGGTTGCGGCCGAGTGTTTCGACAGATACAGAGCGCGGGGCCGGATGGCCTCCGGCCCCGCGCTCTGTACGGGTACATTGTTGTTGGGTTTAGCCCAGCAGACTCAGGCCGACGGAGACAAACGCCAGGATAACGCCAACGACGGACTCGCCTCCCAACAGGCCGCTTGCGACGACCAGGCCCTGCTCCTGGAAGGCAGCATCCTTGGAAGCCTTCTCTTTGCCCGAAAGACCGGCGGCGTCGCGGTGGGCTGCCCACTTGTCGTAGGCGAGCTTGGCGCAGGAGCCCAAGAAGGCCGTGAGCGACATGTAGAACGGCAGGTACACGCCCAGACCGATCATCATGGCCGGAATGCCGAGCCAATACATGACGATGCCGGCGATAAAACCGCCTGCGAACCACGGCACGCTCGGGATGCCCGAGACCATGGTGGCGACTACGCTTGCCTGCGCGGCCACAAAGCTCTTGTCGGGACCAAAGGCGTCCGGACCATAGGCGGTGACGAGCGCGACCATGACGGCGGCAGCGACCAGTGCGCCCACGATGCCGCCGATGGCCTGGCCGATCCACTGTGCGCGCGGGTTGGTGCCCAGCACGGCGCCGGCCTTAAAGTCGTTCATGACGTCGCCCGCAAGGCCGCAAGCCACGGCCACGATGCCGGCGATAAAGAACAGCTTGACCTGCGCAAGCTGCGCGAAGGCCGCTACGATGAGCATGACGATGAGGCCAAAGATCTCCATGGGGTCGATACCCGTCTGGCCGCAGCTCTGCGCACTCATGATGGTGGTGACAAAGGTGAACAGCGTGACGATGACGGCTGGGACGGGGCCAAGGTCGAGCGCGATGGCGATGATCACGGCGATGGCGGCGGTGCCCAGGCCGATGATGCCGGCGTCGAGCTTAAGCGAGCCCGAGATGAGCGACTGCTCGTCGGTGTCGGTGGAGCTGTCGGCGGCAAGACCGCGAACGATACCGGCGACCTGCGGCAGGATGTCTTTAAGGACGACGGCGACGCCAAAGCCCATCATAAGGCCCATACCTAAGGACTTGACGATACCCTGCGCGGTCACAATATCGAACAGGCCGGCAGCGGTGCCGCCGACGATAATGCCAAAGTTGCCCAGCAGCGCGCCGGCAAACCAGAAGGCGACGGGGGCAAAGCCCACCAAAAAGCCGATGGACAGCAGCATGGGCGAGTTGTAGATGGCAAAGGTCACGCCGGGGATATTGAGCGTGCACAGCATGCTGGGCACCACGCCCAGGGCGTCGCGCAGCACGCTATAGATGCCTGCGATGGCCATGGAGCCAAAGAGCTGCTTGCCGGTCTTGCCGCCGGCCTCGGTAGCACGCAGGGTCTGGGCTGCGGCGTTGCCGGTGGGAAACTCCAGCACGGCGTCCACGATAAAGTGACGGTGGATGAGCGCCGTTGCCAGAAGGCCCAAAATGGTGCCGGCGAGCGCCACGATAAACATGTCGAGCCAGCTGATCTGGTCGGCATAGCCCAGCATCCAGGCGCCCGGGATGGTAAACGCCAGGCCGCCGGCGACCATGGCACCCGCGGACATGATGGTGTGGGTAACGTTGGCCTCGTTGAGGCTGGCATTGCCCATGAGCTTAAGGAAGAACAACGAGATGACGGCAGCGAAAATGATCGGCCAGGGGAGGGCGCCCATCTTGAGGGCCGTGTAGGCCGAGCTTGCCGTGATAATCACGCAGCCAAGGACGCCGATGACGACGCCGCGCAGCGTAAGTTGACCGCGCATAGAAGTGCGGTTCGAGGGATTGCCCATATAGAACTCCTTTGCGTATATCCGCTTCCCCCGAAAGCGCCGCTACGGATACGGCGCGGGAAGTCGGGTTACCAAGGGCCGCCGCGTGAGCTCGCGCACGACCGCGCATCAGTATAGCGGCAAGGTAGTCATTTTGGGACGGGGCTATTTTAGCTACCCTTTGACAGTCGACGAATTATCTGGGATTGGGGCAAATATCAACCGACATATTGGGGTAGCTAAAATAGCCCCGTCCCAAAATGACTACCTGGGATGGCTGGTTCGGGTAGGCGATATACTGCTGGGCAGACGAAAGGAGCGCCGACGATGCTTAATGGGTGCGCATATATATTGACGGTCGATGTGGGCAACACGTTCATTCGCTTTGGTCTGTTTGCCGAGGATTCGGCCGCGGCGCAGGAATGCCCGCTTGCGACGTGCGAGATCACGACGCCGCCGAGCATTACGGCCGATGAGGCGCGCATGAGGCTCGCGCGGGTCATGGGCGCACTGGCAGCCGATGCGGGCATGCCTGGTGTGCTCGTTCCCGCGGCAGCAGTGCTGAGCTGCGTGGTGCCGGCGCTCGAGCGCCCGTGGAAGGCGGCACTTTCCCGTACCTGCACGGGGCGCGTGCTCACCGTGGGGCCGGGACTTAAGACCGGCATGCCCGTGCACTACGACGACCCGGCCGAGATCGGTCCCGATCGCATCGCCGACGCCGTGGCGGCCCGTGCCGTCTACGGCTCTCCGTGCATCGTGATCGACCTGGGCACTACGACCAATATCGAGGTCATCGATGCACGCGGAACCTTTGTCGGCGGTGTTATCGCGCCGGGGCTGGCGCTCGGCGCTCGCTCGCTCTCGGCCGCTGCGGCGCGCCTGCCGCAAGTCGAGCCCTCGGCACCCACGCATGTGATCGGTCGCAACACGCGCGAGGCCATGCGCTCGGGCGTGGTCTTGGGCGAGGTGGCCCGTATCGACGGCATGCTCGACATGGTGCTTGCCGAGATGCGCTCGACCAAGGCGGCAGGCGAGGGCACCGTGCCCATTGTCATCACCGGCGACGATGCCGAGGCGCTCGCGGCGTTGGTCGGCCACAGCCTGACGGTAGACGACGCGCTGACGCTGCGGGGTCTCGCCGAGCTGTACCGCATCAACCAAAAGCCTCGCCGCGCATAAAGCCAAGAACGTCGGCGGGGGGGGGGAGGAAACAGTCCCACCTTTCACCTGCTACAATGGGCCAAACTATTTCGATTTCGGAGGTGTCTGCCATGTCGGACGATCTTCATCAAACCGCGTCGGGCAAGCGCCGCGACGTTATTAGCTGGGACGAGTTCTTTATGAGCGTGGCCATCGCCGCGCAGCGCCGCAGCAAGGATCCTAATACGCAGGTGGGCGCGTGCATCGCCAGCACCAACCACCGCATTCTTTCGGTGGGCTACAACGGTACGCCCTCGGCGCTCAACGACGACTTTTTCCCGTGGGGCACGAGCGATGACCCGCTGCAGGACAAGCATAACTACGTAGTTCATGCCGAGGCCAACGCCGTGCTCAACTACCGCGGCTCGCTCAAGGACCTTGAGGGTTCCACGGTCTACGTCACGCTGTTCCCATGCCACGACTGTGCCAAAATCCTGGCGCAGGTAGGTGTGGGCGAGGTTGTCTATCTGGACAATAAGTACGCCGACACCGACGACGGCCGCATCAGTCGCCGCATTCTCGACTCCTGTGGCATTAGCTTCCGCCAGGTTATCGTCGATGTCCACATTGGTACCGGGGAACAAACGCAGCAGTAGCGGCAGCGTGTACGAGCGCCGGGCGTTGGCAAAAGCGGCTAATTAAGCCCCGTTCCAAATTGACTGTCAAATTAACTGCTCGTGAAAGTCGTGTCCGCGCGCATGGACGGCTCGCGAGCGGGTACATGGCTGTAGTAACATAGCTCTGTCCGCGGGCGCGCCCGCGTTATTGTGAGAAAGGAGCCCCTGTGGCTGTTAACGAAGAGCTGCTTAAGAAGGTTCTTGAAGAGATTCGCCCCAACCTGCAGGCCGACGGCGGCGACATGGAGTATATGGGCGTTGATGACGAGGGCGTCGTCAAGCTGGAGCTCCAGGGCGCCTGCGCCGGTTGCCCCATGAGCGCTCTGACGCTTTCCATGGGCGTCGAGCGTATCCTCAAGGAGCACGTGCCCGGCGTTACGCGTGTCGAGCAGGTCAATGCCTCCGGCGAGGTCGAGGATCTGTACGACGAGTATGCGCCGTTCTGAGAAGCGAAAGCTGCGGGCGATGTGCTCCGCATAGACGTCATGCCCAAATGTGCGGCTGCGAGCGAAAGGCCCGCGGCCGCATTTGTATGTAGGGAACAGGGGGACCGATATGCTCAACGACCTCTACCATATGCTTGATCCTGTCGCCATTTCGGCGGGGCCCATCACCATCTACTGGTACGGCTTGGCCTATGTGGTCGGAGCTCTGCTCACGGCGGTCGTCATGTACCGCACGCAGCGTCGTTGGGGTTTTGACATTACGGTCGACGACCTGATGAGTGTCGTGGTTGGTGTGGTCTTTGGCCTCATCATTGGCGCCCGTCTGTTCTACGTCATCTTTTACGGTGACGGCTACTACTGGGCGCATCCGCTCGAGATCTTTGCCACCAACGAAGGCGGCATGAGTTTCCATGGCGGCCTGGTGGGCGGCATCATCGGCGGCGTGCTCGTGTGCCGCATGTACAAGCTCGACGCCTGGACCATCGCCGACCTTGCCGTTATCGGTGCTCCGCTGGCCCTGTGCCTGGGGCGCTGCGCCAACTTTGTCAACGGCGAGCTGTGGGGCAAGCCGACCGATTTGCCCTGGGGCGTGATCTTTGGCGGCACCGCGGGCGATATACCGCGCCATCCATCCCAGCTCTACGAGGCATTTCTCGAGGGCATTGTGCTCTTCTGCATTCTGCAGGTGCTCAGCCGCAAAAAACCGCTGCTGCCCCAGGGTGCGTTTATGGGCGTGTTCGTGATGGGGTACGGCATCGTCCGCTTCCTCATTGAGTTTGTGCGCGTGCCCGATGCCCAGCTGGGCTATCTGCTGGGCGGCGTCATCACCATGGGTCAGCTGCTGAGTCTGCCACTCGTGATTGCGGGCCTGGCGCTCATCATTTTTGCCCTCCGCCGCAACCGTCCCCAGCGCATCTATCTCGACGCCTAACCACCATATACCACCACAAAGGGAACAGGCACCTTTGTGGCGATTTTGCCAGGCAACGATGACAGAACCGTAACGTTTCCCCAGATAAAACCTGCCAAAATAAACCTGTCCCTTTTTGGCAGGTTTCTAGAAAGGCTTTTCGGACTGTGAAGGATTCCGATCTCTCCACAACGGCTGCGCGCGACGCCGCCCGCATCGTTTGGTTTAAGCGCTATCCCGCCAAGCAGACGCTCGTCGCATTTTTGCTCGCCCTGCTGGCGACCACGGCGTTTTCCATCGATCCCGCCCCGGTGTCGAGCAACGCGGTCTTGGCGATCGATCCAAAGGCCTCGGGCATGCTTTACGTGTGCTACGAGGTACTCCTCTCATTTGCCGGCCATACCGACGCTGTGATGCTGCTCGCGCTGGCCTGCCTGCTCACGCTGCCGTTTCGCTATGTGTTCTTTGGCCGCGGTGACGCTTGGCGCCCCTCGGTCGTGCTGCCGTCGCTATTCTTTGCCGTCTGCATGGTGTTCGGCCGCAGTTACGACCTCACCGATTCGGCCGAGATTGTGCTGGGCGACAAGGCGCGCGTTATCTGCGCCTGGATTGGCGGCGCGGGCTGGATGCTTCTGGCGATTGTGGCCTTCTATCTGGCTTTTGAGTTTTTGGATTGGTTGAGTTCTCGCCGCATTCCGTTTTCGGAGGCGCATTTTGGCCGCGTGTGGCGTGTTACCCACGCCGTGCTCTCGGTCCATCCTTTTGTTGGGCCGTTTCTTGTACTCATGATTGTCTGGGCGCCCACGCTTATCGCCTCGCTGCCCGGCCTCTTTATGGGAGATACGGGCGCGCAGATCCGCCAATGGTTCAACTACCCCAACGGCACGAGCGACTACCTGCGCCTGCTTAACCCCAACGTGCTGCTCAACGGCCATCATCCGGTGGTACACACGGCCATCATCGGCTTGTGTGTGCAACTGGGGCTTTCGCTATTCAATAGCGCCAATGCGGGTCTTGCCATCTACACCTGCGCCCAATTTGTCATCACGGCCGCCTGCGTGGCCTATTCCATATCGTCGCTGCGCAAGCTGGGCGTGAGCCTGCCGGTCCGCGGCGTCATCTTGCTGTTCTTTGCGTTTATGCCGATGTTCTCCAACTACGCGGCGCTGCTGACCAAAGACGTACTGTTTGCCGATGCGTTTCTGGTACTGCTCGTTCAGACCGTCAAGCTCGTGGCATGTGGCCTGCCCCGTCGCGATGTCAATGCCGAGCGCGCGGGCGAGCGCACGCCTGTGCTCTTTGCGCGCCACGACTGGCTGTTGCTCGTGCTGGGCGCCATGGGTTCCACGTTTTTGCGCAATGGCGGCCTGGTCTTTCCGTTGGCGGCCTGCGTGATTGCGGCGGCGTTTTGCGCCTGGGACGCGCATGTGGCCCGTCGCGTGGTCAAACAGTCTGGCGTCGCACCCTCATGCGCCACGCCGCGCTTCCGCTGGGCCGGCGTTCTCGCGGTGCTCGTGCTCTGCCTTGCCTCCAACATGTACTTTACCAAGGTCTTTATGCCCGCGCACGATATCACGCCGGGCTCCAAGCGCGAGATCCTCTCGATTCCGTTTCAACAGACGGCGCGCTTCGTCCAAAAGCACGACGGCCTTAATTCGGGCGTTAACCCCAAGGTCAAAGACGACGGCACGATTGAGGAAGCTCCCTGCGACGGTCTGGTGACCGATAAGGAACGCGCTGCGATCGATCGGGTGCTCAAGTACGAGAATCTGGGCCGCCGTTACAACCCCGACAAGTCGGATGCCGTAAAAAACTGTTTTAACGAGTACGCCTCGCAGGAGGACATCAAGGCCTATTTTGAGGCGTGGGCCCAGATGTTCAAAAAGGATCCCGAGTGCTATATCTCGGCGCTCATCAATAACTACTACGGCTACTTTTATCCGAGTGCCCGCGATGCGTGGGTCTACAGCACGGCGCGCAGTGCCGAGATCATGGCGAAGCCCGATAACCTCAAGTACTTCGACTTCCATCCGGTCGATAGCAAGGTTGTGCGCTGGTGCGACCACCTGATCAACCTGTATCGCGTGGCAGTACAACGCATCCCGTTTATCTCGCTCACCATGAGCTCGGCCACCTATGTGTGGATCATGATCGCTGTGGTGGTCTATCTGCTACGTCGTCATTCGTGGCGCGGGCTGGCCATTTGGGTGCCGCTGCTGGGCGTGCTCGCCGTGTGCCTGATCGGTCCCTGCAACGGCTCGACCTACATGCGCTACCTGTATCCAGTCATCGCCTGCATGCCCTTCGCCATCGGCGCCACCATCACCCGCAGCGACCTCCTTTGGTTCTAACTTGGTGCAAAGGGGACAGGTTACTTTGCACCAAGGGGCTGCATCATCACGACGCCTTCATTTTGGGGTTTATCTCGCAGGCCAGTAGGTATATCATAACGACGTTTGTTTATATTGCCCGAGCATCTGCGCTGGGCTTTAGGTCGAAACCGATAGGAGACACGTATGTCCGGACACTCTAAGTGGGCCACAACCAAGCATCGTAAGGGCGCGCAGGACGCCAAGCGTTCCGCCCTCTTCTCCAAGCTGAGCCGCAACATCACCGTTGCTGCCCGTCTCGGCGGCGACCCGCTGCCCGAGAACAACGCCAGCCTCGCCGCTGCCGTTGCCAAGGCTAAGGCTCAGTCCATGCCCAAGGACAAGATCAAGTCCGCTATCGACAAGGCCTTCGGTTCGGGTGCCGATGCCGCCGTCTACGAGAACATCGTGTACGAGGGCTATGGTCCCGCCGGTGTTGCCGTCTACGTCGACTGCCTGACCGATAACCGCAACCGTACCGCCGCCGATGTCCGTTCCGCCTTCTCCCACGCTGGCGGCAACCTGGGCACCTCCGGCTCCGTCGCCTTCCAGTTTGAGCGCAAGGGCCAGATCGTCGTCGCCAAGGAGATCCTGGACGAGAACGCCAAGAAGGAGACCATGATCGCCAACGGTGCTGCCGGTGACGAGGAAGAGTTCATGATGGCTATCGCCGAGGCCGGTGGCGACGACTACGAGGACGCCGGCGAGGAGTGGATCGTTTGGACCGCCGCCAACGACGTCATGGCTGTTTCCAAGGCGCTCGAGGAGCAGGGCATCCAGGTCAAGGGCTCCGAGACCACTATGGTTCCGACCACCCCGACCGAGGTCTCCGGTGCCGACGCCAAGAAGGTCCAGCGCCTCATCGACCGTCTCGAGGAGCTCGACGACGTTCAGGATGTTTACAGCACCATGGACATGACCGACGAGGTCATCGCTGCCCTCGAGGAGGAGTAGCGCCTGCACGGGTTAAGCCGTGCATATCTGGGCATAATGAAGCGAGCATACAAGCCTCGTGGAATAGATGAGCCGGATCCGCGTGCGTATGGCACCGGACCCGGCTCTTTTATAATGATGCGAATCGTTTTGCATTCTGTGGACCGAAACCTGAAGGGAGCGCGCGTGCGCGTACTCAAACGAGCCCTAGCAATCGTGTACCTTGCCGCCGCCATCGTGGCGCTGGGCACGCTTGTCTGCCAGTTCTGGGGACCGTATACGTATCGCTTTATGCTGCTGTTGCGTGACACCATGCCTCGCGTTGTCGTTACGGTGTGCGCCGCCATCGTGGCACTTGGCGTGCTCATCGGGTTTTTCCGCCTGATGTTCGCGCGTCGCGAGCCGTCCTGCGTGCATCCGGCGGGGGAGCGCAACATCGAGGTCACCCTCGCAGCGCTTTCCTCGTGCGCCCGTGCCGCGGCAGAGCGCGACGACCGTGTGATAGTCGAGCATGTCGAGGCGCGCGTGCAGGGTTCCGACGAATCGCTCGTCCGTTTTAAGGTCGACGCCATCGCGCTCGATGACCGGGACGTGGCCTCCCTTGCAACCGCGATGCAGCAACGTATCGAGGAGGCCTGCGACACCATGCTCGGCACGCCGGGCACGACCGCGCGCGTCCGTTTTTTGCCGTCCAAGACTACCGTCCAGACCGTGGAGGTTTCCGGTGAGTGATACCAATCAAGACAAGACCGTCCGCACCCCGCGCCTGACGATCGACCAGAACGCTACGCCGGCAGGCGAGTCCGCCGACACCACCCCCGAGGCCGGCGAGCAGCACGACAGCGCCGCCAACGACTTTGACGAGGCCATGGGTCTCATCAAGGGTACGGGGGCGGCCATCTGGAGCTATGCCGTCCGTCATCCCAACACCACGCTCGGAGCCGTCGCTGGTTTTGTGCTCGCCGTGCTGGTGCTCACGATCGGCCTGTGGGATACACTCGTCATCGCATTCTTTGTGCTGATCGGCGCCGTGATTGGCCAGATCCGTGACGGCGAGAACGGGATCGTCAACTTCTTCGGCCGTCTGTTTAGCGGCCGCTAGTATGTATTCGACCGCCGCGTGTGCGGTGGGCATAAGGAGGAACCATGGCTTTTAACACGAAGGTCGATGTGGCCGATACCGAGCTCGAGGCAGACGAGACCGTCGTCGCCGAGGCTGAGGACGTAACGCTCGAGGACGGGGCGCTCGTCGAGGCCGAGCCCGCCGACGATGCGGACGAGGATGATGAGGAAGCGGACGAGTCCGAGGATTCGCTGACCTATTCCAACGGTGTGATCGAGAAGATCGTCGCCATGGCCACCCGCGAGGTGCCGCACGTCCTGGGCATGAAGGGCAACCTTATGCACTTTGTTCAGGAGCAGTTTGGTGCCGAGAACCTGACCAAGGGCGTGACGGTCGAGGTCACCGATGACAACCGCGTGGTCGTCAACATTTCCGTCATTATCGAGTACGGCGCCTACGCACCCGCGATTTTCGACGACGTTAAGGCGCGCGTGACCGAGCGCCTGGCCGCGATGACCGGCCTTGAGGTGGCAGGCGTCAACCTGCGCATCGAGGATGTCATCACCCCCGAGGAGTACGAGCACCGCACCAGCCAGCACGAGTAACCTACCAAATAGGGACAGGTTTGTTTCGATAGGTTTTACCTGCGAAAACGCTAAACGGTCGACCGCGCAAGCAAAAGTGCGGTCGACCGTTTTCTATATGCCCTCGATGTAGTCATACCGCTCGTCTAACTAGGGGTTGCAATCTTCGCGCTCCGCGTTACCCTAATGGGCGCATTGTTTCCAAATCGTTAACGAGGGGTTGCCGTAATGGCTGACGAGCACGAAACAGAAAGCAAGGCATGGGCGATTGAGGCCGCTGCGGCAGAGGCGGCGTCGCGTGCCGCCGAGGAGGTGCATCGTCCTCCCGTGGTGCCGATGGAGCGCGTTGTCGGTCGCGAGGATATCGAACGTGGCGAGCGCGCCGGCCGCAAGCGCAGCCAGGAGCCGGGCTTCCCGCGCTTTTTCGCCGAGCTCAATCTGGGCCTGATCCTCACGGCGTTCGCCATCGTGGCCTTTAAAACCCCCAATCACTTTGCCTTCGGCGGAACCTCGGGCGTGTCGGTCATTCTTTCCACGCTGTTCCCGACTCTGCCCGTCGGCGTCTTTATGTGGATCATCAATGCGGTTCTCGTCGTCTTGGGCTTTATCTTTTTGGAGCGCAAGGCAATCCTGTGGAGCGTTTTTGCCTCGTTTGCGCTTTCGGCCTACGTCTCGCTGTTTGAGCTCTTCATTCCGACGGATGTTTCGATGACGGGCGATATGTGGCTCGACCTGTGTTTTGCCGTGATTTTGCCGGCGCTGGGCAGTGCCATTGTCTTTGACATTGGCGCCTCGACGGGCGGCACCGATATCCTTGCCATGATCCTCAAGCGTCGCACGACGCTCGAGATCGGACGCGCCTTGCTGTTGGTCGATATCGGCATCGTGACCATCGCGGCCTTTTTGTACGGTCCGCGCGTTGGCCTGTACTGCGTGCTCGGCCTGTTTGCCAAGACGCTTGTGGTCGACAAGGCCATCGAGAGCATTCACTTGCGCAAGGTCTGTACGATTATTTGCTCCGAACCGCGCAAAGTCGAGGAGTTTATCGTCAAGCATCTCAACCGCACGGCAACGATCAGCCGCGGCTACGGTGCCTTCTCGGGCAATTGCGTCACAGTGATTATGAGCGTGTTGAGCCGTCGCGAGGCAGTGCAACTGCGCCGCTATACCCGCGATATCGATCCAGATGCGTTTATCACGATCGTTGACAGCTCCGAGATCGTGGGCAAGGGCTTCCGCGGCACGAACTAGCGCGGATATACCCTTCGAACCATTGAATAAAGCCGCCTACGTTTCAAATCGGTCATCTTGGGGTATTTGTCCCCACATTGCGCGATAATGTTGCCAAAGACGTCGTTTGCGATCCAGGTGATTCGCTCTAGATACGAAGGGATGATTTCGATGTTCTGTTCGCAGTGTGGCGCCCCCATGGGCGATAACGACAAGTTCTGCGGCGTGTGCGGTGCCCCTAATACCGAGGTCAAGGCCGCTGGCCCCGCTCCCCAGGGACAGTCTCAGCCCCAGCAGTTTGTTCCGCAACCGCCCGTGGCGAATGCGCCAAAGGGCTGTGTGGCTCAGGCGTTCCAAGACATGACCAAGACTCCGGGCGTGCTGCAGCGCGTGTGCCAGATTGCTTTTTTGCCGGCGCTTATCTGTGTCGTGTCGGTGCTCGTGCTGTTCATTCCCGTTATCGGCGGTATTGCAGCTGCCATCGGCTTTTTGGCCGCCTGCGTGGCGAGTGTGTGCGGTTCGGGCTTTGGCATCGAGTGGGGTCGCGACCTGTCGCTTAAGATCGATGACGGCATGGATCGTCCGTTGATGCGTTCCACATCGTTTGGCCTCGGGGTCTTTTCGAGCGTTATTTCGGTCGTGCTCGAGATTATCGCTGCCATTCCCGTTATTGGTGTAGTGCTTTCGCTGGTGGAGAGCGTGGTAATTGGCGCGGCGGGCTCGTATTCGTATTACGGCTCTTCTGCGCTCGAGACTGCGCTGTTTGGCTCGCTTGGCCTGCTTGTCCTGGCTATGATTGCCACGGCGGTCCTGGGAGTCTTCTTTAAGATGTTCGCCGATATCGCCGTGATGCACTTTGCGGTGACCGGTCGCGTCGAGAGCGCGTTTTCGCTCGACAAGGTCTGGGCGGCCTTTAAGAACAATAAGACCAAGCTGTTTTGCGCTTCATTCCTTCCCGAGTTTTTGACGGGCCTGGTCGCCAACGTTGTCACATGGATCTTGACGGCGGTCTTTGGCGCTATTGCCTCTGTCGGTATGTATAGCTACTACTATCGTCCTACGGGTATTGAGGCAATTGTTACCGGCGGTGGCATCTCACTCGTACTGTTCCTGGTGCTGATCGCTTTCGTCACCGTATTTCTAACGGTCTTTGGCAAGATGCTCAAGCACCGTGCCGTTGGCTATTGGGTCGCACGTTATGCAAGCGAGTGGGCCGACGAGGATAAGGACGACGTCCTGACTTTTGTATTGCCCTTCGAGAAGAAGTCCGCTCCTTCGGGTTACAGCGCTCCGGATGTCGCGCCTGAGCCCGAGCCTGAGTCTGTCCCGGGATCTGCGCCGGAGTCCGAGCCCACGACGGAGTCCGAGCCCACGACGGAACCCGCGCCAAGCTCCGACGAGGACCCGCAAGACGAGTAGCCCTGTCACCTGCCATTTGGGGACGGGGTGGAAATGGTAGAAATAGTGCTTGACGAATGAGCGGGGGCGGACGTGTCGAAACATCCGCCCCCGCTTTGACATCGCGATGTGGCTACGGCTGCGAGATGGTCGCGATTCGACTACTCGTTGTGCTTCTCTTCGTGACGAGCGGCGGTGCGAGCTTCGTGGATGCCCTTGATGGCGGCATGGCGGGCGGTGCGGGCGTCGTGCATGGCGTCGCGGGCCTCGGCGGCCGTTGCCTTGGCAGAGCGTAGCTTGGCTGCCAGATCGGGATTGGTCTCGGCAACCGCGGCGATAGCGGGGCCGTCGAGCTCCTCTTGCGTGGGCTCGGCCAAAAAGTCGATAGCATACTGAGCGGCTACCATGGAGCCCTTGGCGAGCACGCTCTCGTCGATCTTATAGAAGCAGGAGTGCTGGGCATAGGTGGCGCCGATCTGGGGGTTGCGCGTGCCCACAAAGGCAAGCACGCCCGGTACACGGCGCAGGTACTCCGAAAAATCCTCGCCCGAAAGCGTGCCGCGATAATGGCCTTCGCCGGCTGCACCCAGACACTTGACCACGGCCTGACGACAACGCTCACTCGAGGCGACGTCGTTTTCGACCTTGTAGTTGGCGATGGTGTAGTCGGTAAGTTCAGCCTCGGCGCCCAGGGCCGCCGCAGTGTGCTCTACGATGCGGCGCATGAGCTCGGGCATTTCCTCGTGCGTCGAATCGCCATAGGTGCGCACCGTGCCGGCGAGGTAGGCGGTACCGGCGATAACGTTGCGCGCGGTGCCGCCGTGCAGCTCGCCGACGGTAATGACGGCCGGCTCGTAGGGGCTGATCTCGCGCGAAACGATGGTCTGCAGGGCGTTGACGATCTCGGCCGCCACCATGACGGCGTCGTGGCCGCGCTGGGGCATGGCGCCGTGGCACGAGGTGCCGCGGACATCAATGCGGAACCAGTCGGTATTGGCCATGCGCGGACCGGGCTCGCAGCTTACGGTGCCGGCGTCGACCTCACTCCAGATGTGTGAGGCGTAGGCGCCATCGACGCCGTCGAGCACACCCGTGCCGATCATGAGTTTGGCGCCTTGGCCGTTTTCCTCACTGGGTTGGAAGACGATGCGGACCTCGCCGTGGATGTCGTCGGTCATATGGCGCAGGATCTGCAGCGTGCCGAGCATCATGGCAATGTGGCAGTCGTGGCCGCAGGCGTGCATGCAGCCCTCGTTGACGCTGGCGAACTCCTCGCCGGTCTGCTCGGTGACGGGTAGGGCGTCGATATCCGCGCGCAGCAGGATGCGGCGGCGCGGCGTGCCGTCCTCGCGGTAGGCGTCGGGTGCGGTGCCGCGAAGGGTCGCCACCAGGCCCGTCTTAAGCGGGCGCTCGTAGGGGATATTCATGGCGTCGAGCTGGTTGGCGATGTCAGAAGTCGTGCGCTCTTCGGCGAGGCTCAGCTCCGGGTGCTTATGGAAGTGCCGGCGCTGCTTGATGATGTAGGGCTCAAACTCGGCGGCGATATCTTGGATGGCTGCGGTGACGTCATCAGCCGCGCGGGCCTCGGTCGCTGCCATAATCTGCTGTGCCTTGGTCTTCGTCATGGTCGATTTGCTCCTTGCTGGTTTATCGCAAAATCGTACAGGCTCTTTCCAGTATGCCACCTGCCACTTGGGGACGGGGCAGAAATGGTAGAAATGGATACCTCCGTAACCTTGACAGGTGCAAATTGCTTATGCACGCAGCCTTGGATGCGGCTTTCAAGCTTGAAATCTACCGTTTCTACCCCGTCCCCAAGGGGCAGGCGGGGCCGTTGGGGTTGGGAAAGGTGCCGTTTACCGCTTGACGTTTTGCAGCTGTGGCGGTGGAGTACACTCGGGGGTGTTGAATTTCCTGCCAGAGATGGGGATGCCCATGCAACATATCGATCGGATTATCCGCTCTAAGAACGTCTTTACCTCGCAAGATGGCATCGATACCGCCCGTGAGCTGGCGATTGCCATCGCAGGCGACCGTATCGTCGCAGTCGGCAAGCCCGATGACGTGATCGCCGCCGCGCCTGCCGCCACGCCGGTTATCGACTACGGCGAGCAGTTTGTCTGCCCCGGTTTCCATGACGCTCATCTGCACTTCTTTCATACCTCGGTCGGTTCCTCGCCGTATATGCTCATGGATGGGGGCACGTCCGAGGTGGCGCTGGTGCGGCACGCGCTCGAGTTTTCCCAGGATCTACCCGACGACGCTTGGGTTGTGACGCAGGGCTGGCGCGACTACCGTTGGGACCCGCCCGAGCATCCTACCAAGGCGTCGCTCGATGCGGTATTTCCCGATCGTCCCTGCGTTATGTACTCGGGCGACGGCCACACGCTGTGGCTCAACAGTCGCGCTCTCGAGGCGCTCGGCGTCACGCGCGATAGCGAGCCGCCAGCGGGCGGCAGCTACGACAAGGACGCAAACGGTGAGCTCACGGGCATTGCTCACGAGGCGGCCGCCATGCAGCTGTTGCCGCGCTGCCTTGAGTGGCTGGGCGAAGATCGCATCGCAAGCGCTTACGCCGATCAAATGAGGCGCATGGCCGAGCAGGGCATCACCTCGATCTGCGACATGTCGCTCATGCCCATGCCGGGCTGCGATTTTATCCGCGACGACGTCTACGACAAACTGCAGACAGCCGGCAAGCTGGGCATTCGTGCCCATCTGTTCCCCACGCTGCTGGATGACCAGTCGCGTCTAGAAGAGCTGCAGGCACGTTACGCGAACAACGCACTGCTTTCGGCGCCGGGCTTTAAGCAGTTCTTTGACGGCGTGTCGAGCGAACATACGGCATATCTCACCGAGCCCTATACCAATCCGCGCTTCCCGGGCGACCAAGGCCGTCTGACGGTTTCCGCCGAGCGCATGCGCAAGCTGGTTCTGGCGGCTGCGGAGCGCGGCCGCGCCGTGCGCATCCACGTTATCGGCGACGGTGCGATTCATGCCGCGCTGGATATCTTCGAGGAAGCCGCCGGTCTGTACGGCCTGCCCCAGCACGGCCACAACACGCTCGAGCACCTGGAGAACCTCCTGCCCGAGGACATCGACCGCCTGCGCAAGCTCAACGTGGTCGCCTCGAGCCAGCCCTGCCACATTACGCTCGACCCGGGTGGACCGGAGCGCGATTTGGGCTTGGAGCGCAGCCGCATCATGTGGCCGTTCGCAACCTATAAGCAGCGCGGCATTCGCCAAGCCTTCGGTACCGACAGCCCCATCACGCCCGTTACCAGCATGGACGTGCTCTACACGGCTATCACACGCCAGGACCCCAAAAGCCACTGGCCCGAGGGCGGCTGGTTACCGAGCGAGCGCATCGACGCGGCAACGGCTTTGCGCAACTACACCTTGGGCAGCGCCTATGCAGCTGGCGACGAGCAAAACCTCGGCAGCTTGGAGCCCGGCAAGTATGCTGACCTGGTAGTCTTGGACCAAAACCCGCTCACCGTTGACCCCCAAGAGCTGCAAGCCACCAAGGTTCAGGCCACCTACCTAGCCGGTAACCTCATCTACGAGCGCTGATGCTCATGCCGTGTCGTTAAACGCGGCCCGGGCGACTTATTTTGGGATGGCGCTCGAGCCACGTCTGCATATCGGTGGGGAATCGTTATGAGCGTCCCTGCTCTGCCGGATTTGTGCGTGGGGTGGAGGCGCTGCTGCCCCGCGCGTTCAAATTGGACATTTGCAATGCTGCCTCATGGTGTTTTGCATACTTCCCATTACAGATTGCATAAATAGGTTGGGATGTTCTTTCTGGCCCTGATGTACCCCCGCCTGGGCCGTGCAAAAAACGGAGTATTCAGCACTGCGAGCTCTGCCGGCGCCGTTGCGGTCGGGTAATGTCATGGGGATTGACGTCATTTTGGCGTCCGGGCAGGCACGAGGCATGCCTTTATGCCCTGATGGGGTCTGCCTGCCGACCCAAATCGCCGGTCGAAGGCGTCCTTGGGACCAATAAGATGTGTCTGGCGCGTATACAGCCATCCTGGTCTGCTGAATACTCCCAAAAATGCACGGTGCTCCCCAGGGGACCCGTGCGTGCAGCGAAAGCCATGCCCATGTTCCTATCCGCATCGCCATTTTGCTGCACTGACGTTTCTGAATGCCGCGCCCGAACTAGTTAACTTGGCTCCCGTGTGGCGCCGGAGGGGCGGGATATAAGGTTTATCGCGAGTTCCGCACGAGCCGAAGGCCACGTAATGTGGCCTTCGTGCGAGCAGGACTGCCCGAGCAGGAAACCTTATGCCCCGCCCCTCCGGCGCCACACGGGAGCTGCGCACAAGTTATCCCCCCGGCATTCAGAAAATCTAAGTGCCAAAAAATAAGATTTTTTGACTCTGTGTTGTATAACCCGCCATTCGTGGGTACCATTCAACGCGTACGCAAACAAATAGGGTTAATTCGCGTGGCATAACCACGCGGCCCAAAAAGGAGGAGACAAGCATGTCGTCTTTGAAGCCGCTTGCAGATCGTGTTCTGGTCAAGCCCGACGAGGCCGAGCAGAAGACCGCTTCTGGTCTGTATATCGCCAGCAACGCTCAGGAGAAGCCGCAGCGCGGCACCATCGTTGCCGTTGGCGCTGGCAAGGTCAACGACAAGGGTGAGCGCATCCCCATGGACGTCAAGGAAGGCGACGTTGTCATCTACGGCAAGTTCGGTGGCAACGAGGTCAAGGTCGACGGCGAGAAGTATCTGCTGATGCGCGCCGACGACATCTACGCCGTCGTCGAGGCCTAGTCTCATCAGGCTCTCTGATTCGTCTTTGAACGCGGTCGCCGCATAGGACTCGGAAGCGGCGACGTGAGTCACATTTCTTTTGGAGGATTACCTACCATGGCAAAGAACATTACGTTCAATACCGATGCCCGCGCTAAGCTCGCCAAGGGCGTCAACACTCTGGCCGATGCCGTTACCGTCACCATGGGCCCCAAGGGCCGCTATGTCGCCCTGCAGCGCACGTTCGGTGCCCCGACCATCACCAACGACGGCGTTTCCGTCGCCAAGGAGATCGAGCTCGAGGACAACATCGAGAACATGGGCGCCCAGCTGGTGAAGGAGGTCGCCACCAAGACCAACGACACCGTGGGTGACGGCACCACCACCGCAACCCTGCTCGCTCAGGCCATCGTTAACGACGGCCTGCGCAACGTCGCCGCTGGCGCCAACCCGCTGGCCATCCGTCGCGGCATCGACAAGGCCGTCAACGCCGCCGTCGCCGAGATGAAGAAGCAGGCCAAGCCGGTCGAGACCAAGGAGCAGATTGCTTCCGTCGGTACCATCTCCGCCGGTGACCCCGAGGTCGGCGAGAAGATCGCCGAGGCCATGGAAGTCGTGGGCAAGGACGGCGTCATCACCGTCGAGGATTCCCAGACGTTCGACATCACCATCGACACCGTCGAGGGCATGCAGTTCGATAAGGGCTACGTCTCCGCTTACTTCGTCACGGACAACGACCGCATGGAGGCCGTGATGAAGGATCCGTACATCCTCATCACCGACCAGAAGATCTCCAGCGTCCAGGACATCATGC
Organism: Collinsella sp. HCP28S3_E9; assembly: GCF_052065455.1. Classification (NCBI taxonomy): domain Bacteria; kingdom Bacillati; phylum Actinomycetota; class Coriobacteriia; order Coriobacteriales; family Coriobacteriaceae; genus Collinsella; species Collinsella sp. HCP28S3_E9. The sequence goes on along the minus strand of NZ_JBQHTZ010000014.1, from coordinate 1,086 downwards.
CTGTTCTCGAGGCTGTCCAGCGCGCTGGCCGTGGCCTGCTCATCATCGCTGAGGACATCGACGGCGAGGCTCTGCCCACCCTCGTCCTCAACAAGATCCGCGGCGCCCTCAACGTCTGCGCCGTCAAGGCTCCGGGCTACGGCGATCGCCGCAAGCGCATTCTCGAGGACATCGCCGTCCTCACCGGTGGTCAGGCTGCTCTGGACGAGCTGGGCGTGAAGGTCGCTGACATCACCGCCGATATGCTCGGTACCGCTAAGTCCGTCACCATCTCCAAGGACAACACCGTCATCGTCGGCGGCGCTGGCTCCAAGGAGGCCATCGACGCCCGTATTGCTCAGATCAAGGGCGAGATGGAGAACACCACCTCTGACTTCGACCGCGAGAAGCTCCAGGAGCGCCTGGCCAAGCTCTCCGGTGGCGTTGCCGTCATCAAGGTCGGCGCTGCCACCGAGTCCGAGCTCAAGGAGATCAAGCACCGCGTCGAGGACGCCCTGCAGGCAACCCGCGCTGCTGTCGAGGAGGGCATTGTCGCTGGCGGCGGCGTCGCCTTCATGGACGCTGTGCCTGCGCTCGATGCAGTCGAGATCGACGACCCCGAGGAGAAGATCGGCGTCGACATCGTCAAGAAGGCTCTGACCGCTCCGGTCGCAACCATTGCCAAGAACGCTGGCTTTGAGGGCGCTGTCGTGGTCGACAAGGTCGCCGAGCTGCCCGCTGGCCAGGGTCTCAACTCTGCCAGCGGCGAGTGGGGCGACATGATTGAGATGGGCGTCCTCGACCCCGTCAAGGTCAGCCGCGTCACCCTGCAGAACGCTGCTTCTGTCGCCAGCCTGATCCTCATCACCGAGGCCACGGTTTCCGATGTGCCCAAGAACACTCAGCTTGAGGATGCTATCGCTGCTGCTACCGCTGGTCAGCAGGGCGGCGGTATGTACTAAGGCCGACAAGGTCTAGAACTCCCACCGGGAATCCCGGGGGGGGGGGGGGGGGGGGGGGGGGGGGGGGGGGGGGGGGGGGGGGGGGGGGGGGGGGGGGGGGGGGGGGGGGGGGGGGGGGGGGGGGGGGGGGGGGGGGGGGGGGGGG
>NZ_JBQHTZ010000013.1:0-81412 GCF_052065455.1 Collinsella sp. HCP28S3_E9 | reverse complement strand
GCGGCGCGGCTGCGCCTATGGCACTTCAACATCATTGTCGCAGCCCCGACCCGCGGTCACGAGCGGGGGCTCCTATCTTTTTAGTGCCCTCGGATTGGGTCATAGTGTCTGTCCATCCTCTACCTGCGGCGTTGCCTTGCTCCGGATGCGGTAGTCGTTGGTAGTCATTGGGGACGTTCTTAAATGACTAGTCGAAAGGGACGCTCTTGCACCAAATCTGCTGACCCACATCGGGCTCGTCCTGTACTTTACCGAGATAAAGTGAACGTGCAGATTCGTAACCCACTCGCAACCGTTCTATGGCACGATATTGAACGAATGCATGCTATGCGCCCAAATCTTTTGGGCAGAGTGGGAGACAGTATGGTCAAGCTGTACGAGGACGGCATCTACCTGCGCGGCGGCAGCGAGGTTGTGCCTGCGGCCGAGGCTGCCGAGCGCGGTATTACGCAGACGCCCGAGGATGCCAAGCGCGGCACCATCGCGTATTCGATCCTCCAGGCACACAATACGTCCGGCGACCCCGAGTCGCTCAAGATTCGCTTCGATGCCATGGCGAGCCACGACATCACCTTCGTCGGCATCATCCAGACGGCGCGTGCCTCGGGCATGGAGCAGTTCCCGCTGCCCTACGTGCTCACCAACTGCCATAACTCGCTGTGCGCCGTGGGCGGCACCATCAACGAGGACGACCACGTCTTTGGCCTTTCCGCGGCCAAAAAGTACGGCGGCATCTTCGTTCCGCCGCACATCGCCGTCATCCACTCCTTTATGCGCGAGAACTTCGCCGGTTGCGGCAAGATGATCCTGGGCTCCGACTCGCACACCCGCTATGGCGCCCTGGGCACCATGGCCGTGGGCGAGGGCGGCGGCGAGCTGGCAAAGCAGTTGCTGCGCGACACCTACGACGTTGCCTATCCCGGCGTCGTCGCTATCTACCTCACGGGCGCCCCGCGTCCCGGCGTCGGCCCGCACGACGTGGCGCTCGCCATCATCCGTGCCGTTTTTGCCAAGGGCTATGTCAAGAACAAGGTCATGGAGTTTGTGGGCCCCGGCATCGCGAGCATGACGACCGATTACCGCAACGGCGTCGACGTCATGACCACCGAGACCACCTGCCTGTCGAGCATCTGGGCCACTGACGAGGACACACACGCGTTTTTGGCCATGCACGGTCGCGGCGACGACTACCGCGAGCTCAAGCCCGCCGATGTCGCCTACTACGACGGTTGCGTCGAGGTCGATCTGTCGAGCATCAAGCCCATGATCGCGCTGCCATTCCATCCTTCCAACGGCTTTGAGATCGAGGAGCTCAACGAGAACCTCGAGGACATCCTGCATGAGGTGGAGCTCGAGGCCGCCAAGATCGGCGAGGGCAAGACGCACTTTAGCCTGCTCGACAAGATCGTCGACGGCAAGCTGCACGTGCAACAGGGCGTTATCGCCGGCTGCTCGGGCGGCAACTACGACTCCGTGGTCCAGGCTGCCCGCGTGCTCAAGGGCGCCAACACCGGCTGCGGCGAGTTCTCGCTATCGGTCTATCCCACGAGCCAGCCCGTGGCACTCGAACTTACGCGCCGTGGCTATATCTACGACCTTATGGAGGCCGGCGCGATCGTGCGCACGGCGTTCTGCGGTCCGTGCTTTGGTGCCGGCGACACGCCTGCCAACAACGGCCTGTCCATCCGCCACACCACGCGCAACTTCCCCAACCGCGAGGGTTCCAAGCCGGGCAATGGTCAGCTGAGCGCCGTGGCCCTAATGGACGCTCGCTCCATTGCGGCGACGGCCGCCAACGGAGGCGTCCTGACGCCGGCGACCGACCTGCCCGAGGAGACTTGGGACGAGGCCTGCGAGTACACCTTTGACGACGCGCCGTACAAAAAGCGCGTGTACTGGGGCTTTGGCAAGGCCGAGCCTGCTGACGAGCTGGTCGAAGGCCCCAACATCAAGCCGTGGCCCGCGATGGAGCCTCTCGGCGACGATATCCTGCTCAAGGTGTGCTCCAAGATCATGGACCCGGTCACCACGACCGACGAGCTCATTCCCTCGGGCGAGACGAGCTCCTTCCGCTCCAACCCGCTGGGCCTGGCAGAGTTTACGCTCAGCCGCCGCGATCCGGCCTACGTGGGTCGTTCCAAGGAGGTCGACGCCGTGGAGAAGCGCCGCGTTGCCGGCGAGGCGGCGGGCGATCTGGCGGCACTCGATGCCGAGCTTGCCGGCGTGTTTGAGGCGCTGGCCGGCGCCGGCGTCGCGGCCGATGCCAAGGCGACCGAGTACGGCTCCATGCTCTATGCCAAGAAGCCCGGTGACGGTTCTGCCCGCGAGCAGGCCGCGAGCTGCCAGCGCGTGATTGGCGGTCTGGCCAACATCGTCCACGAGTACGCCACCAAGCGCTATCGCTCCAATGTGATGAACTGGGGCATGGTGCCCTTCCAGATGGAGGCCGAGCCCAACTTTGAGGTGGGCGACTACGTCTTCGTGCCGGGTATCCGTGCCGCGCTCGATGGCGACCTGCAGAACATCGCCGCCTACGTGGTGCGCGCCGACGGCACGGTCGAGCAGATTGAGCTCTACATTGCCGATATGACGGCTGAGGAGCGTGCCATCGTCAAGGCCGGCTGCCTGATCAACTACAACAAGTTCAAGGCCGCTGCCGAGTAACGCACTTAATTGTCCGCCCGGGGCTTACCCTTTCCCGCCCGCTCACGCGCTTCGCGAGGGTCGCGTTCGGGAAAGGGTAAGCCCCGGGCTACATTTCTGCGTTCTCGTTGGGTCTTGAGGGACGCTAATAAATAGACTTGCTTGATGCCGCCTCTGTTAATGGGGCGGCTTCTTTTTTGTCGAGAACCGCCACAAAGGGGACAGGCACCTTTGTGGCGGTTCTCGGTTTTTCTCGACCTGTAACATCTTGGCCGCTAAAAGTGGGCCTGGTGTTACAGATTTAGATTTTCGATTCGGGTGTCTTCTGTTCGTCTCGATCTGTAACAGTTAGACCCTAATTTGCCGAGTAGATGTTACAGATTGAGACAAACGGGTGCCGCTGGTCATTTCATCTTGATTTGTAACATCTGGAGCCATAAACAGCCGCTAGATGTTACATATTGAGATAGTAAGGGGACGAGGCCGCAGCGGGTGAGCATGCCTGCTCCCTATCTCTTAATCACTCAGAAAATCTTATATATAGAGACTTAGATTTGTGTATAAGATCGTACAAAGCTGGCAACAATACTTCTCGGACAACGTGAAGCCGCCCCGTAGGGCGGCCGCCCCAAGAGAGGTGATTCCATGAGAATCGATAAGCTAGCAATGACGTCGCGCGAGGCGTTGCAGACCGCCATGAGCACAGCTGCCGACGCACAGGCCGGCGCGGTGGAGCCGATTCACCTGCTGTCCGCCCTGCTCGGTGCCGGCGAGCGCAATATCTCCGTGATTATCGAGCGCATCGGCGCCGACCCAGCCCAGCTTGCACACTCCACGCAAGATGCCATCGACCGCGCACCCAAGGTTTCGGGCGAGGGCCAGCAGATGGGCCTGTCCAACGAGCTCGTTCGCGTCATCGAGAAGGCCGAGAAAAAGGCCACCAAGATGGGCGACAGCTTCGTAGTGACCGAGCATCTGCTGATGGCGCTTGCCGAGGACAAAGGTGAGGCGGGCCGCGTGCTGCGCGACGCCGGCGTTACCAAGGAGCGTATCGAGCAAGTCTACGAGGAGCTGCGCGGCGATGACCGCGTGACGTCCGCCGAGGACAAGACCCAGTTTGAGGCACTGGAGCAGTACGGCCGCAACATCTGCGACCTGGCCCGTGCCGGCAAGCTCGATCCGGTTATCGGCCGTACCGACGAGATCCGTCGTACTATCCAGGTCCTGTCCCGTCGCACCAAGAACAACCCTGTGCTCATCGGTGAGCCGGGTGTCGGTAAAACGGCCATCGTCGAGGGCATCGCCCAGCGTATCGTGGCCGGCGACGTGCCGAGCACGCTGCGCGACCGCGACCTCATCGAGCTCGACATGAGCGCGCTGGTCGCCGGTGCCAAGTACCGCGGCGAGTTCGAGGACCGCTTGAAGGCCGTGCTCAAGGAAGTGCAAAAGTCCGAAGGCAAGGTCATCCTGTTCATCGATGAGCTCCACACCATTGTGGGCGCGGGTGCCACCGAGGGCTCCATGGACGCCGGCAACATCCTCAAACCGGCGCTCGCCCGCGGCGACCTGCACGCGATCGGTGCGACCACGCTCGACGAATACCGCAAGTACATCGAGAAGGACGCGGCGCTCGCCCGTCGTTTCCAGACCGTTATGGTGAGCGAGCCTACCGTCGAGGACACCATCTCGATTCTGCGTGGCCTCAAGGAGAAGTACGAGATCTTCCACGGCGTGCACATTACCGATAGCGCGCTCGTGGCCGCCGCCGACCTCTCCGATCGTTACATCGCCGACCGCTTCCTGCCCGACAAGGCCATCGACCTGGTCGATGAGGCCGCAAGCCGCCTGCGCATGGAGCTCGACAGCATGCCGGTCGAGATCGACGCCACCACGCGTCAGCTCACCCAGTTGCAGATTGAGGAACAGGCGCTCATGAAGGAGACCGACGACGCCTCCAAGGAGCGTCTGGAGACCCTGCGCCAGGAAATCGCCGAGGTCCAGGAAAAGCTCAACGTGCAAAAGGCCGGTTGGCTCAACCAAAAGAACGCCATCGACCATGTGCAGGAGCTCAAGGGCCAGCTCGATGAGGCCAAGAGCGAAGAGGAACGTGCGACGCGCAACGGAGACTTGGGCCGTGCGTCCGAGCTGCGTTACTCCGTGATTCCGGGTCTGCAGCAGCAGATTCAGGATTCCGAGGCCGCGCTCGAGGCACAAAAGCAGCAGGACGGTGAAGGCCTCAACGAGCAGGTGACCTCCGACGAGATCGCCGAGGTCGTGAGCGCCTGGACCGGTGTGCCCGTCTCCAAGATGATGCAGGGTGAGCTCGACAAGCTGAAGGGCTTGGAAGGCGAGCTGCATAAGCGCGTCATCGGCCAGGACGAGGCCGTCTCCGCCGTCGCCGCGGCTGTGCGCCGCAGCCGTGCGGGCCTCTCCGATCCGGACAAGCCCATCGGCAGCTTCTTCTTCCTGGGCCCCACCGGCGTGGGCAAGACCGAGCTCGCCAAGGCACTTGCCGAGTGCCTGTTCGACGACGAGCGCGCGCTCGTGCGTATCGACATGTCCGAGTACATGGAGAAGTTCAGCGTCCAGCGTCTGATCGGTGCGCCCCCGGGATACGTGGGCTACGACGAGGGTGGACAGCTCACCGAGGCCGTGCGCCGTCGCCCGTACTCCGTGATCTTGCTCGACGAGATGGAGAAGGCTCACCCGGATGTCTTCAACGTGCTGCTGCAGGTGCTCGACGACGGTCGTCTGACCGATGGTCAGGGTCGTCAGGTGTCCTTCAAGAACACGATCATCATCATGACGTCTAACGTGGGCTCCAAGGCCATCGCCGATCTTTCGGGCAAGGACGAGGAGGAGATGCGCCATCAGGTTGACGCGGCCATGGCTCAGACTTTCCGTCCCGAGTTCCTCAACCGTATCGACGATATCGTGGTGTTCCATCCGCTCGGCATGGCGCAGATCGAAAAGATCGTCGATATTCAGCTCGCCGACGTCCGCGCACGTCTGGCCAAGGAGCGCATGACGCTTGCCATCACCCCGGCGGCCAAGCAGATGCTCGCCGTGGGCGGTCTGGACCCGGTCTTTGGTGCCCGTCCGCTCAAGCGTCTGGTGCAGCGCGAGGTCGTGGACGCCATCGCCGCCGCTATCATCGACGGTACGGTGCGCGAGGGCGATCAGGTGACGGTTGACGTCGACAAGGACGGTGCCTTTACCGTCGTGTGCGATAACACGCCGTCTGCCACCTACGAGGTGCCCGACGCCGAGTAGATTGTTGGGCCATGCCTTAAAATCTGCCAGTCGTCTCTAAACGTCTCTAAACGCCAAGGGCGGCGGATCCAATTGGGTCCGCCGCCCTTTTTCGTGCGACAATCGATGATGTTGAACATGAGTACATGGCAAGGAGCTATGCAGATGAAAGACGAGAACGAGACGAACGCACCGGCGCCTGAGTCAGCGCCCGCCGCACCCAAGCCTGCGCCCAAGCCGGCACCCAAGCCGCGTGACCCCTACATCCGTGCCGAGAACGAGGACGACGACGGCTACGATCCCTACAGCGATCGCCGCCCCGAGCGCGAGCCGATGTTCGAAGCCGACCCGTGGCGCTAACTCCTGCAGGGTAGCTAATTTGGGACGGGGCTTTTTTAGCTGCCCCGGCTGGTAATGTGCCGGCTTAGTCGATTAACGGTCGGGGCAGCTAAAAAAGCCCCGTCCCAAATTAGCTACCCTCGCTGCGGCCGGCTAGTCTTGGGCCTTGATGCTTGGCATCAGAATCTGGGCGAGGTAGTCGGTCTCGAGTTTGGTGGCAGCGTCGGCCTTGCCGTCTTTGCCGACCAGTACGTTCTTGATCTGGCTATAGGTATAGCGGTTGCCGGTTGTAAGCTCGACAAGATCGATGGCCGTGTCCATGGGGTAGGTCGACACGGGGTCTTGCGTGCGCCCGTTGATGGTCTGGGGCACCACATACGGATAGACGGGGCCGCTGGCGTAGACCGTGTAGCCGTTGCCAAGGCTTGCCGCACCTAAAACCGTATCGCCCTTATCGGGCGTAAAGCTCTCGCCGTCGCGCACTGCGACAAGCGTCACGATCGGCGTATTGCTGTCGCTGGCAAGATAGATGCACAACGTATTGCCGTTTTGCCAAGTCGCGACTTTGCCGTACCACTCAACGGGAATATCGAGCTGATACAGGTTCGTTGCCTTATGCCGAGCATCGGCGTCGCGGGCCGCCTGCGCCTCGCGGGAACTCATGGCATTGACGGCGGCGTCACGGCGCGCGGTTGCCGCCTGCTGGAGCACCTTTGCGACCGCGGCAGAGCTCGCGCCGCCCTCCTCGGCGTACTTGGCCGCGGCATCGATCTGGTCGTCGGTCACCGTGTCTGCCGAAGGTACCTTAAGCTTAAAGGATGCCTGAGCGCTCAGGTCCTGCCCGTCGCTCTTTACGCTAACCTGCGCCTTGGTGGTCGGCACGGTGTAAATGGTACCGTCAGCTGCGATGGGGGACCCAGCGATGGAGAGCGTATAGTCGCCAGGCAGCAGCTTAATACCGCGACCGTGCTCATCAACATAGAGCGTCTCGCTCACGGAGGAGCCGTCAGAGTCTTGCCCGCTCACCTGCACGGGAATCTTGGAGCCGGTGGAACAGTCGAGCCCTGCGGCATGTACGCCAATCTGCACCGACATCATGGTGTGGGCGTTGACGGCAGCGATGGCGGCCTGTTCTTGTTGGTATCCGTTCCAAGCGGCATAGCCCGCGCCGCCGGCAACGAGCGCGGCGGCAACGACGCCGGCAACCATCAAATTGCGTCGCTTGGGCGACATCTTGTGATGGCGAGCCTTGGCTTCGCGTGCCGAGGGAACGGACGGCAGGGGAATATCGCCCATGGCGATGGTCTCGTCGACGGCCGGCGCAGAACCCAGGCCAGGAAGCTCGCGGGTGAGCGAGTCATCGGCAGGCAAGCTGCCAAGCAGGGCGGTCTCTTCTCCCGAGGCGGATTCCGACTGGACGTCGTCCTTGCTATCGTCCTCTTCGGCTTCGGCCTCGTCAGAAGCGTCTTTGGCGTCGCTGCCTTCGTCCTCAGTGCCTTCGCGCACCTCGTCCTGCGCGTCGACGGCCAAATCGCTCAACGAGAGCTCGTCTAGCGCAATCCGGTCAAGGCTCTCCAAGGCCTCGGCACATGCTTCCGCATCCTGGGCCGCATCCTCGCGGCCACGTGTCTCATCGCTCATATATCCCCCAATGCAATATCGGCTCAACACTGTACCCAAAAATGGAGCCATATAAAGCGCATGCGAAATATAAGATCCGATTTAACCCGAGCGTATCGTTCAGCCGCATCCTCGCGGCAGCAAAAGGCCCCCGGAACGCGAACGAATCACGTTTCGGGGGCTCTGCAGTGCGTTGAGTTGCGCGGAGCCGGCTATGCCGCTTCGTGCTCAAGCGATGTTTGCGTCAGGCGCGTTACTCGGCGTGCGCGTAATCAACCTTGGCGCGACGGGCAGTGGCCTTCTCCCAATCGCTGGTGCCCTCAAAGACATCCTGCTTGTAGGGGTTGCGGCTGAGCTTCTTGGCACGGTAGGCGACGTAGATGATCGCGGCGATGTTGGCGACCAGTGCGACGATCGAGACCGCGGTGGCGGCGCCGGGGTCGAGCGTGGAGTGCGTCACAAAGATGGACTCCTCCTGGAAGTAGGGGAACACCTGGGCGAACATGCACCAAATGGCCAGCGTAAAGGCGCGGTTCTGGATCCAGCCGCCCTTGTTCCAGATAAAGGCGGCGACGGTGGGCGCCAGCAGCAGCGCAAAGCCGCAGAACCAGGAGTGGGTGGGCAGGCAGTTGTAGGTGTAGCAGAAGTTCCAGATATCGTAGGCGATGATGTAGACCCAGGTCATGTCGGGCCACAGCATGTCGGTCTTGTCCTCGGAGGCGTATACGCTCCACCAACCGGTCATGCAGAAGATGTTGATGATGCCCGCGATGCCGTTGAACACGTTGTTCCAGCCGGCCAGCTGCGTAGCACCTTCGGAGGTGACCCAGGTGGACTCGCCCAGGACAAAGAAGTGATAGGCGCTCTCAAAGTCGGACACGACGGCGATCAAGATGTTGATGGCGACGATCACAAACGGCCATGCGCGGAACCAATGCGCCTTGCCGATCTTGCCCCACTGGTACTTAATGGCAATGAAGCCCCAGCAGCCGGCCAGCGCCGCGTATACCTTGGCGTAATGGAACCAGCTGTTCTGGTATACATGGGTGGGGTTGGTGAGCGCCCACTCGGCACCCTGCGAAACGCCGACGGCGATGGCGATGCAGTAGATGGTCATGGCCAGCGGAGCCACGCCAAAGATGATGGCCGCGCCGAGCTTGGTACGGCGGCCGACCTCGTTGAGTACGATCAAGCCGATAAAGACCATCGCCCAGCCGGCCCAGTGGATAAGGGTATCGCTACCCCAAACATCGAACAGCATGCTGCTCTCCTTTCATACGCCCGCGGCCCCTCTTCCGTCGCGGGCAGTTTGGCCAAATGTCATCAGTTCCTGGGCTTGCGCTCGGAATACTTGGCGGTGTAGCCCTCGATGTGGAGTGTCGAGGCGATAATCTCCTTAACCGTCTCGTCGGGCACATCGGGGTGCGTGCGGATGTACATCAACAGCCCCATGATGAGGGTGTAAAACGTCTCGTAGACATGGTCGATGCGCAGGTCATGATGGGCGACAAAGTCCACCACGGTGGTGTCGCAGATGTATTGCGCCACGCGCTGGACCACGTTGTGCAGAAAGCCGCCGTAGAGCGCGCCGCTGCTCGAGATGAGCGTGCTCGGCAGCTCGTGGCCGCTCACAACCAGGCGCTTAAAGAGCGGGGCGACGGTGTCGAGTGCGCCCTCGATATCACCGACGATGCGGCTGGCATTCCACTGCTCGAGCTCGGAGATAAAACCGTCGATTGCCTCGTCCATGACGGCGGTGACGGCGGCGTCCATGTCGACGAAGTAGTGGTAGAACAGCGAGCGCGTGCAGCCGGCTCGCTTGGTCACGGCCGAGACGGATAGATGGGACACGCCCAGCTCGGAGCTCACGGCGCGCACGGCGGCGAGAATCTCGCGACGGCGCTCGTCACCTGTCAGGCGCTTTGCCGCGCTGTCGGGCGTGGGGACGGCGTCGGCCACAGGGGTGTTCGCTGCGTTATCGCTCATGCGCTTGCCGCCTTTCATCCGTTTGGGCCCGACCGTTCGCCTAATAGTCTTGAATAGTGTTGACGGTTCGTCAATACTATTTTTGACATAATGTCAACAATGGCGGGTGAACGGCATGGGGGCATGCCCGGCCTGCAAAAAAGAGGGGCGCTGCGGCCTCGTCGGGCTGCGGCAAGAGAAGGGACAACCATGATTCTCAACGGACCGGGAATTAGCTACACCGAGCCCGACATCGGTTCGGAGTTCGTGCCGCCGCTGCCGGAGCATCCGCGCGAGGCCATTGTCAAGCTGTGCGAGCATTGCACCAACCGTCTGCTGCATCGCGACGAGCTGCTGGGCTACGAGTACTGGTCGTTTGCCGAGGCCGCAACCGACGAGCAGGCCGAAGTGCTCTGCAAGATGAAGATGCGCCGTCCCTATACGCTGCCCGAGATGGCCAAGCTCACCGGCATGCCCGAGGCCCAGATCGAGAAGATGCTCGACGACATGAGCTACACAGGTCTGCTCGAGTACAACTGGGAAAATCCCGAGCGCGCCAAGCAGTGGGTACTGCCCATGCTGGTGCCGGGTTCCGCCGAGTTCCTCAACATGCGCGTGGGCCAGCTCGAGGAGCATCCGGTCTATGCCAAGTTCTTTGAGCAGGCGTCCAAGGGGCCGCTGTCCAAAGCCACGCCGATGGTGCCGCCCGGAGGAGCCGGCATTGGCATGCACGTCATTCCGGTCGAGAAGGCTATCGATGCTTCGAGCACCTCGGTGCCGATCGAGCATATCGAGCATTGGCTCGACAAATACGAGGGCAAATATGCCGCCAGCACCTGCAGCTGCCGCGCGAGCCGTCGTGTGATGGGCGAGGGCTGCGCCGACGACCCCGCCGACTGGTGCATTGCCGTGGGCGATATGGCCGACTATGTGGTTGAGACCGACCGCGGCCATTATGTGACGCGTGAGGAGGTCTATGACATCTTGCGCCAGGCCGAGGACAACGGCTTTGTGCACCAGATCACCAATATCGACGGCGAGAACAAGATCTTCGCCATCTGCAACTGCAACGTCAACGTGTGCTATGCCCTGCGCACCTCGCAGCTGTTCAACACGCCCAACCTGTCGCGCTCGGCCTATGTCGCCAAGGTCGAGAAGGACAAGTGCGTAGCCTGCGGTCGCTGCGTTGAGGTGTGCCCGGCTGGTGCCGTCAAGCTCGGCCAGAAGCTCTGCAGCAAAAAGGCCGGCGGACAGGTGCCCGAGTATCCGCGCCAGGAGCTGCCCGATGCCACCAAGTGGGACCACACCAAGTGGTCGCCCAACTACCGCAACGACAACCGCATCGAGACACACGATTCCGGCACCGCGCCCTGCAAGACGGCCTGCCCCGCGCACATTGCCGTTCAGGGCTATCTGAAGCTCGCGGCGCAGGGCCGCTATGACGAGGCGCTAGCGCTCATCAAGCGCGAGAACCCGCTGCCCGCTATCTGCGGCCGTGTGTGCAATCGCCGCTGCGAGGATGCCTGCACCCGCGGTCGCGTGGACGAGGCCGTGGCCATCGACGAGGTCAAGAAGTTTATCGCCCAGCGCGATCTGGATGCCGCGACCCGCTATGTCCCACCTGTGGTGACCCCGACGCGCGCCGGCGGCTTCGACCAGAAGATCGCCATCATCGGTGCCGGTCCGGCCGGCCTGTCCTGCGCTTTCTACCTGGCCGAGAAGGGCTACAAGCCCGTCGTGTTCGAGAAGAATGAGCGCCCGGGCGGCATGCTCACCTATGGCATTCCCAGCTTTAAGCTGCAGAAGGATGTTATCGAGGCCGAGGTCGAGGTCATTCGCCTGATGGGCGCCGAGTTCCGCTATGGCGTGGAGGTCGGTCGCGATGTGACGCTCGACGAGCTGCGCGAGCAGGGCTTTAAGGCCTTTTATGTTGCCATTGGCTGCCAGGGCGGCCGCCTCGCCGGTATTCCGGGCGAGGATGCCGAGGACGTGACCGTGGCCGTCGACTTTTTGCGCAAGGTCAACAGTGGCAAGATCGACGCGCTGTCCGGCCGCACCATCGTGGTGGGCGGCGGCAACGTGGCTATCGACGTCGCGCGCAACGCCTGCCGTCTGGGTTCCGAGCACGTTGAGATATTCTGCCTGGAGAGCGAGGCCCAGATGCCCGCCAGCGAGGAGGAGCGTCGCGAGGCCGTTGAGGACGGCGCCCACATCAGCTGCGGCTGGGGCCCCAAGGAGGTCCATCTGGACGAGGCCGGTCGTGTGTGCGGTATCACCTTCAAGCGCTGCACGCGTGTCTTTGACGACGAGGGCCGTTTTGCGCCCGAGTACGACGAGAACGACCTGCGTCGTGTCGACGCCGACCGCGTGGTCATGTCGATCGGTCAGTCCATCGTGTGGGGCGACCTGCTGGCTGGCTCCAAGGTGGAGCTTGGCCGTGGCCAGGGTGCCCTTGCCGATCCTCAGACCTACCAGACCGCCGAGCCCGACATCTTTGTGGGCGGCGACGTCTACACCGGTCCGAGCTTTGCCATCAACGCCATCGCTGCCGGTCACGAGGCCGCCGTGTCCATCCACCGCTTTGTGCAACCGGGCTCCACGCTCACCATCGGCCGCAACCAGCGCCGCTACATCGCGCTCGACCGCGACGATGTTGTGATCGAGAGCTATGACAACGCGAGCCGCGAGGTTGCCCACGTGGACCGCGAGCGCGAGAAGGCCGCGCCGTTTAGCGAGTACGTCGAGACCTTTACCGAGGAGCAGGTGCGCGCCGAGACCGCCCGTTGTCTGGGCTGCGGCGCCTCGATCGTCGACCCCAACAAGTGCATCGGCTGCGGTCTGTGCACCACCAAGTGCGCGTTCGATGCCATCCACCTGGATCGCGACCGCCCCGAGTGCTCCACGATGGTCAAATACGAGCAAAAGCTCCCCAGCTTGGGCAAGTACGCGCTCAAGCGTGCCATCAAGATCAAATTCGGGAAGAAGTAATGAGATGCCGCCGTTCTAACGAACGGCGGCACTGCCGACGCTGCGCGGCGCCCAGATACCCCATCTTGCCCCTCAACTGCGGCGCCGCGGGCAAAAAGCCCAGCGGACGCCTTGTTTCGGGGCAACCTGGGGCACCTGGATCGCCGCTCGCTGACGTTTGGCTGACATCGCATCAACCGTTGCTGAAAGGTTTCTACCTTGCATGAATTGGGAATCGTCTATCACATTATTCGCGATGTCGAGAACGTGGCGCGCGCCAATGGCGTGAGTCGCGTTTCGAGCGTCACGCTGCTGCTGGGCGAGGTCTCGGGCGTCGTTCCCGACTTGCTGCTCGACGCTTGGCGCTGGGCGGCAGATAAAAAGCCTATCACCGAGGGCGCGGAGCTTATCGTGGAGCCTGTCGAGGCCGTGACGCATTGCGAGGCGTGCGGCCGCGACTATGCGACGGTCGAGCACGGCAAGATCTGTCCCCATTGCGGTAGCGGCGAGACATACCTGCTGCAGGGCCAGGAGGTCATGATCAAGCAGATTGAGACCCCCGACGAGGACCCGCCAGATGCTGCTCCCGACGGCCTCTCCGACGCCCCCGATGCCGTCGACGCTGCCAACCCCCTCCACATCGTCTAGCCCCTAGTCGTTGGGGACGTTCTTGTTTGACTAGTCGTTTAAGAACGTCCCCAACGACTACTTACGTTAGTGCATAAGTCACGCTAATAGTCAAGTTATGTCTGTTTAAACAAAATAACTGCAGTACAAGCGCATTCGCGCTTGCCTAAAATCGATATTAATGACCAGCCTGCTTGTATCTGTAAAATGAATGGCTTGATAAGTGACACCTTGGCGTGTAATCCGTCAAAAAGCAGTAACGTAATCAACTTGTAACAAACCTAGACGTTTAAACAAATTATCCAATCATTCGCATTTTTCTCTATAATTTTACAGGACGAACAGGTATACTCCTTTCATGTCGTGTAGGAAATACGTAGACAAAGAGGAGGTTATGTGATGGTAAGTATTGTTCTTGCTAGCCACGGGGACTTGGCAGCCGGAATCAAGCAGACGGGCTCGATGGTCTTTGGCGATCAGCCGTCTGTGGCCGTGGTCTCGCTCGAGCCGAGCATGGGCCCCGACGACTTCCGTGCCAAGGTCGAGGAAGCAATCGCTTCCTTCGAGGACCAGGAGCAGGTGCTCTTCCTCGTTGATCTGTGGGGCGGCACGCCGTTCAACCAGATCAGCGGTCTCATCGAGGGCCACGATTCCTGGGCTATCGTCACCGGTGTCAACCTGCCTATGCTCATCGAGGCATATTCGCAGCGCTTTGACGCAAAGAACACTGCACATGCGATCGCAAAACATCTCGTGACTGAGGCTAAGGCTGGCGTGCGCGTCAAGCCCGAGTCTCTGGAGCCCGAGGAGAAGAAGCCGGCCACGGCCGCCGCTGCTCCTGCAGGCGCCATCCCTCCGGGAACGGTCATCGGCGATGGGCACATCAAGATCGCCCACGTCCGTATCGACACCCGTCTGCTGCATGGTCAGGTGGCCACCACGTGGACCAAGCAGATCAACCCCAACCGCATCATCGTGGTTTCCGACGGCGTTGCTCACGACGAGCTCCGCAAGACCATGATCGAGCAGGCTGCCCCTCCGGGAGTCCATGCCAACGTCGTGCCCATCAAGAAGATGGCCGAGGTTGTCAAGGACACGCGCTTTGGTGACACCAAGGCCATGCTGCTCTTTGAGAACCCGCAGGATCTGCTCAAGGCTATCGAGGCCGGCGTCGACATCAAGGAAGTCAACATCGGTTCCATGGCTCACTCCAAGGGCAAGGTCGTCGTCACCAACGCCGTCGCTATGGGCGATGACGACGTTAAGACTCTCGAGGCCCTCAAGGCCAAGGGCGTCAAGTTCGAGGTCCGCAAGGTTCCTTCGGATTCCTCCGAGGATCTCGACGCCATGTTGAAGAAAGCTAAGGCCGAACTGGCCGCTCAAGCATAGTAAAGGAGGGTCCGATACATGTCTGCAATCACTATTCTGCTTGTTGCGATTGTCGCGTTGCTTGCCGGTATGGAAGGCATTCTGGATGAGTTCCAGTTCCATCAGCCGCTCGTGGCATGCACGCTTATCGGTCTCGTAACCGGTCACCTTCAGGAGGGCATCCTCCTGGGCGGTTCGCTCCAGATGATGGCCCTTGGCTGGGCTAACGTCGGCGCAGCCGTCGCGCCTGACGCCGCTCTGGCCTCGGTCGCTTCTTCGATTATCATGGTGCTCGCCCTCAACGGTGGCGCCACCGATTCGGCCAAGGCCGTTACCGCCGCCATCGCCGTCGCCGTCCCGCTGTCGGTCGCTGGTCTGTTCCTGACCATGATCTGCCGTACCCTGGCTACCGCTATCGCTCACGCCATGGACGGTTGCGCCGAGAAGGGCGACTTCTCCGGCATCGAGCGCTGGCAGTACGCCGCCATCCTCATGCAGGGCCTTCGTATCGCCATCCCGGCAGTACTTCTGTGCATCATCCCGGCCGAGGCGGTTACCAACGCGCTTAACGCTATGCCCGACTGGCTGTCCGGCGGCATGGCTGTCGGCGGCGGCATGGTCGCTTCCGTCGGTTACGCCATGGTCATCAACATGATGGCCACCAAGGAGACCTGGCCGTTCTTCATCCTCGGCTTTGTCCTTGCTGCCATCCCTCAGCTCACGCTGATCGCTCTTGGTCTCATCGGCATCTCCCTTGCCCTCATCTACCTTGGCCTCAAGGATCTGGCCAAGCAGGGTGGCGGCATGGGCGGTGGCTCCGGTGACCCGCTCGGCGACATTCTGAACGATTACGAGTAGGAGGGGAGTGATACATATGGCAGAGAACAAGATTCAGCTCACCAAGGCTGACCGCAAGAAGGTTTGCTTCCGTCATCAGTTCCTTCAGGGCTCGTGGAACTACGAGCGTATGCAGAATGGCGGCTGGTGCTTCGCAATGATCCCTGCGATCAAGAAGCTCTACACCAGCAAGGACGACCAGATTTCCGCGCTTAAGCGCCACCTGGAGTTCTATAACACCCATCCCTATGTTTCCGCCCCCGTCATTGGCGTTACCCTCGCTCTCGAGGAGGAGCGCGCCAACGGTGCACCGATCGATGACGTCGCCATTCAGGGCGTCAAGGTCGGTATGATGGGCCCGCTCGCCGGCGTCGGCGACCCCGCCTTCTGGTTCACCCTTCGCCCGATCCTGGGCGCTCTGGGCGCTTCCCTGGCCCTGTCCGGCAGCATCGCCGGTCCGCTGCTGTTCTTCTTCGCGTGGAACATCATCCGTTACGCCTTCCTGTGGTACACGCAGGAGTTTGGCTATAAGGTCGGCTCCTCCATCGCCAAGGACCTCTCCGGCGGTCTGATGGGCAAGGTCACCGAGGGTGCTTCCATCCTGGGTATGTTCATCATCGGCGCCCTGGTCGAGCGCTGGGTGTCCATCTCCTTCACCCCGGTCGTCTCCAAGGTCACGCAGTCTGCCGGCGCCTTCATTGACTGGGCTAACCTGCCTTCCGGTGCCGAGGGCATCAAGGAAGCGCTGACGATGTACAACTCCGTCGGTGCTACCGCCCTTGATCAGGTGAAGGTCACCACGCTTCAGGCTAACCTCGATCAGCTCATCCCCGGCCTTGCTGCCGTGTGCCTGACGCTGTTCGTCTGCAAGCTGCTCAAGAAGAAGGTCAGCCCGATCGTCATCATCCTGGCTCTCTTCGCCGTCGGTATCATCGGTCGCGTTTGCGGCTTCATGTAATCGCGCTTCGGCTTAAGACCGAGAGTTGCTAGGCAAGGGCTTTTGAGCCATTGAAACGGACCGCACCCGGTGGGTACACTGGATGCGGTCCGATTGTTTTATTTGGAGGGCGAGGCGCGCATGGCGCAATCTCAGAACAGCACGGTCGATCTGGCAACACCGGCAACCTGCCTGATGGGGCTTACCAGCCACGGTAACGTGATGGTGGGCAATAAGGCGTTCGAGTATTACAACGAGCGCAATCCCGAGGATTTTATTCAAATTCCGTGGGACGAGGTCGACTATATTGCCGCCGAGGTTTTGCGCGGCACTAAGAAGATCACGCGTTTTGCTATCTTTACCAAGGATAACGGCCACTTTACGTTTTCGACGCGCGACGACAAAGAGACGCTTCGTGCAGTTCGCAAGTACGTCGACGAGGATAAGCTCGTGCGTTCGCCCGACTTTATCGATGTGACGGCCAAGGGCGCCAAGAGCATCCCCTCCGTTATCAAAGGCCTTTTTCACAAAGGCAACTAGTCGCCTGCGACGTTCTTATACGACTAGTCATTTAAGAACGTCCCCAATGACTACCTGTAGCTCTTCGCGGGATTCGCTGGGGAAATATCATCCCAGTTTGAGCGCCTATTCTGGGATGCAGTTTCCGGAACGTGCTCATTTGGGAAACCATATCCCGTTTCGAGCTCAAATTTCGGGTCGTAGTTTCCTAGAGAGGCCCCATCCGGAAAGCCCGTCCCAGAATTCGTCTGGATAGTGGGACACGCTTTCCGGAGGGCTGCTCTACCGTAACTTCGAAGAGTGGCTATGCGCTGCATGGCAGTGGCGCAAATCTGCTACACTAGTACAACATGCCTCCGTAGCTCAGGGGATAGAGCACCGCTCTCCTAAAGCGGGTGTCGACGGTTCGAATCCGCCCGGGGGCACCAGAGCAATATCGAGCCCGGTACCACCACGGTGCCGGGCTCTTCTGGTCTAAGGGCCGGATTCGGGCCGTCGACACCCGCGTCACCGATTTCCCCGCGGGGGGAGTTTTCGAATCCGCCCGGGGGCACCAGAGCAATATCGAGCCCGGTACCACCACGGTACCGGGCTCTTCTGGTCTAAGGGCCGGATTCGGGCCGTCGACACCCGCGTCACCGATTTCCCCGCGGGGGGAGTTTTCGAATCCGCCCGGGGGCGCCAGAGCAATATCGAGCCCGGTACCGCTGCGGTACCGTGCTCTTCTGGTTTAAAGGCATACCGTAGTTTTCGCTGCTTCGGATAAAGAAAGCGCCCGCTTGCTGGGGGAGCAAGCGGGCGCCTATGAGCGAATATGTTTGCGGCATCAGCCGCTGTGGGCAATGTCTCGATGACTAGTTGGTCGTGCCGGAATCGTCGCCCGAATCGGTGCCAGAGCCAGAAATCGAAACCGTCAGCGTGATCGTGCTGTCGGTGGACTGCTTGCCAGTGGGGGAGACGCCCGTCACGGTGGCGTTTTCGTTACCACTCACGGGGTTGCCGTTCTGATCGCAGAATGCGATGTTGTAGAATCCGGCGTTGTTGAGCGCGGTGACGGCGGAGGAGATACTCTTGCCGTACAGGTTGCCCGGAACGTTTGCCTTGCCGGACTTCTTGGCGATGACGACGGTAATCGTGGCGCCGGGCTTTTGCTTACCGCTGGGGTTCCAGCTAATGACGGTGCCCTCGGTGACGGAATCGTTCTCCTGGTAGGTCACATCGACGCCAAAGCCGGCCATATCGAGGGCGTTGCGTGCCTGAGCCTCGGTCATGTCGGTCAGATCGGGAACGGAGGTGGTGTCGGGTCCACTCGAGACTTTGTACGAAATGGTCGTGCCCTTCTCGACTTCCTTGCCCGCATCGGTGCCCTGTTCAAAGACTTCGCCCTTTTCGGCCTCGTTGGCTTCCTCGGTGGCATTGCCCTTAAGGCCGACGCTTGCCAGCGCCGCCTCTGCCTGGTCCTTGGTCAGACCAACGAGCTGCGGGACATCAACCTTCTCGGAGGGCTTGGGACCCTTGGAGATTACCAGATTCACCTTGGTGCCCTTGGGCTTCTTGGTGTGACCGTTAGGAGTCTGCTCGACAACCTTTCCCTCGTCGACGTCGTCGTTGTAGCTCTGGTCAATGGTTCCGACGTCAAGGCCGGCATCCTTAATCAGTTCGACGGCGGTCTCCTGGTCCTTACCCAACACATCGGGAACCGGGACCTGCTCGCCGCCAAAGAGTCCGGTGGCAAAGGCCACGATGACGCCGATTACGGCTACCGCAGCAACTACGGCGGCGATGATCTTGTTCTTGTTGGATTTGGGCTGCTCGGTGGCGTAAGAGCCGGTTGAACCCGAGACGGAGCTGCGAGCGTTATTTTGTCCGCTTACGCCCGAGACGGGGCGTACCATGGCGCGCGTCTGGTCGGATAGCTCTCGGGTCTTGGTGGCACCCAGGTCGCCAACGGCGCCGATAACGCGCGTAGGCTCCGGCACGTTGACGGCGCGACCAGACAGGTAGCTGTTGAGCACCTGACGCAGCTCGTCGGCCGTCTGGAAACGGTTAGCCGGATCTTTTTCCATGCACTTGAGGATAATGCGCTCAAGATCGGCATCGACACCGGAGTTGATCTGGCTCGGCGGCACGGGCAGCTCGTTGACCTGCTTGAGTGCGACCGAGATGGCATCGTCGCCGTCGAAAGGCACGCGGCCGGTGGCGCACTCGTACATCACGACGCCCAGCGAGTAAATGTCCGAGGTGGGGCCTAGATCCTGCCCGCGGGTCTGCTCGGGGCTTACGTAGTGGGCGGTGCCCAAAACGTTGTTGTCCTGCGTAAGGTGGCTGTTCTTGGCGCGCGCGATGCCAAAGTCCATGACCTTGATGTTGCCGTCGGGCAGCACCATGATGTTCTGCGGCTTAATATCGCGGTGGATGATCTCGTGCTTGTGGGCGACCGAAAGCGCGGAGCTGATCTGCGAGCCGATCTGGGCGACCTTTTTGGGGTCAAGGGCGCCGTGGCTCTTGATGCCGCTCTTAAGGTCGGTGCCGCGCAGGTATTCCATGACGATGTAATAGGTGTCGCCGTCCTTGCCCCAATCGTAGACGCCGACGATATAGGGGGAGGAGAGGCCGGCGGCTGCCTGGGCCTCCTGCTTAAAGCGTGCGGCAAAGGTGGCGTCGCCGGCATATTGCGGCAGCATGATTTTGATAGCTACCGTGCGGTCGAGGACCTGGTCCTGTGCACGGTAGACGGTCGCCATGCCGCCCGTTCCTACCTTATCCTTGAGGAGGTATCTTCCCCCGAGGACCCTCTGTTCCATTCCTGCTCCTAACATGACTATTCGCTCAACGATGTGTGTAGTACCAAATTTGAGGCCGCTGGGGCCGTGTGGCGCATTGCCGCTAGCGTTATCGGCCGCGGCACGCCCCATGCTTGCGCATCGATCACGGGCATCACGCTCCCTGGGCGGCAAGTGCCGCGGTCAGGACGATGCCGGCGATCTTTGCCGCCTCGACGTCGTGCTTGTCGTAATCCTCCAAGGCTACCGAGATGGCGACCGTGGGTGAATCGTAAGGCGCAAAACCGACGAACATCGAGTTGACCTTGGTGCCGACGATCTCGGCAGAGCCGGTCTTGCCGGCAACCTTGACGCCCGGAATCTGGGCATCGGTGCCGGTGCCGGATTGAACGACGTCGAGCATGGCCTGTTTGACCTGTTCGGCCGTGGTGGCGCTGACGGCCTGGCCCAGTGAGCGGGACTGCGTGGTCTTGACCACGGTTCCGTCTGGGGCGAGCACCTGGGCAACGAAGAACGGGTCCATGACGACGCCGCTGTTGGCGATGGCCGCCGCGATAACGGCGTTCTGCATGACGGTGGTCTGCGGGCCCGGCGTGTGGTCCATGCCGACGGGCTGGCCGGCGCCGGCCCAGGCGGTTTCCCACTCGGTCATGAGCGAGGGGTCGGCCATGATGGACGCCACGGCGGTTAGGTCCTGACCGAGCTTTTGGCCATAGCCAAAGGCGTTGGCGAACTGTACGAGCGAGCTGGCGCCGACCTCGTTTGCCACCTGACCAAAGACGACGTTGGACGACACGGCAAAGGCCTGCTGCAGGCTAATCGTGCCGTAGCTCTCATTGGCGGAGTTGGTGACCGGTGCATTGCCGATATCCATGGAACCGGGCGCCTGGTAAGTGCTCGAAAGGCTTGCGGTGCCGGTCTCGAGTGCCGCCGAAAGCGTGACGACCTTAAACGTGGAGCCCGGAGTATAGAGGGCGTCCATGGCGCGGTCGTACATAGAACTGTCCTCACCGCCGCCCGATTGCAGCAGGGCGTCGATGTTGGTGTTGTCGTAGGTGGGCGAGCTGGCGCATGCGAGCACCGCGCCAGTGCGCGGGTCCATGACCACAACGGCGCCCTTAAAGCCCTTGAGAGCCTGTTCGGCAGCCGTCTGGATGCGGGAGTCGATGGTGAGCTTGGCGGTGTTGCCCGGCTGGTTTTGGCCCGCGAGCGACGCGATGGCGTTGTTCCAGCTGGAGTAATCCTTGGAACCGGTGAGCGTGTCGTTCATCACGCTCTCGATGCCGGCGGTACCGTACTGCTGGCTCACATAGCCAACCACATGGGCGGCCAGGTTGCCGTTAGGGTAGGAGCGTACGTAGGTGCCGTCCTCCTGTTGCAGCGATTCGGCCAGCGTCACGCCGTCGGACGTGATGATGGAGCCGCGCTGGATGTACTTGGAACGGGCGATGGTGTGATTGTTGGTCGGCATATCCTGGTAATCCTTGGCCTTGATGACCTGGACATAGGTGAGGTTGCCGATGAGGATGGCGAACAGGGCCGTAAAGGCAAACACCGCGCGGGTTAGGCGGTTAGCGAGCGCCACGCGGCCGAGCACGCCAGATTCGGGCGTATCGAGCAGGCGACGACGCATGCGCGAGCCGGTGGAGTGGCTGCCACGGCCGTAAGAAGACGAAGAAGCGAAGCGCGTGCCGGCATGCGCCGCGGCAGAAGCGACCTGGTCGTCAGAGATAGCGGCCATGGTGCCGGTGCCGGTGAGCTCGGCTTCGCGACCGGTGGCCTCATCGCCGGCGCGCAGCAGCAGGGCGACAATGATAAAGCTCGCCAGCAGCGAGGAGCCGCCCTGGCTCATAAAGGGCAGGGTGACGCCGGTCAGCGGAATCAGGCGGGTAACGCCGCCAACGATCAAGAAGGCCTGGAAGCTAATGGCGGCCGTGAGGCCCGTGGCGCTAAATGCGGCAAGGTCGGACTTAGCGCGGGCGGCCGTGGTCAGGCCTCGCACGGCAAAGAGCATAAACAGGACGAGTACGGCGCCGCCGCCCAAAAGGCCCATTTCCTCGCCGATGGCCGAGAAAATGAAGTCGGACTCGACGACGGGGATGTTATTGGCCATGCCATTACCGATGCCAACGCCGATAAGACCGCCGTCAGCCAACGAGAAAAGGGATTGCACAATCTGGTAGCCCTGGCCCTGGGCATCCTTAAAGGGGTCGGCCCAGATCTGGAAACGAACCTGGACATGCGACAGGAACTTGTAGGCGCCCACGGCACCCACTGCCAAAAGCGCAAGGCCGATGACGACATACGAGAAACGTCCCGTGGCGACGTAGAGCATCAGCAAGAAGATGGTGTAGAACAGCACGGCGGAGCCCAAGTCGCGCTCGAAGACAACGACCAGAAGGCATACACCCCACACAGCGAACAGCGGTAGCAGCAGGCGCAGGCGCGGGACCTTGAGGCCCAAGATCTTACGATTGGAGATGGAGAGTAGCTCGCGGTTCTCGGCTAGGTATCCGGCCAAGAACAATACGATAAAAATCTTGGCGAACTCGCCGGGCTGGATGGTGAAGCCGGCGATGCGAATCCACAGCTTGGAGCCCGAGATGGTGGTGCCGATAAAGATGGGCAGCATCAGCAAGATGATGCCGATGATGCCAAAGGTGTACTTGTAGCGCATGACCACATCGAGATTCTTGATCATCGCGAGCGTGCCCACCATCAGTGCCACCGAGACAAACAGAATGACGAGCTGCGAGATGGCGAGGGCGGGTGCCAGACGCGTTACGAACGTGATGCCGATACCCGAAAGCACAAAGACGATGGGCAGGATGGCCGGATCGGCACCGGGCGCCAGGATGCGCACGGCGATATGCGCCGCGGCGAAGGCGGCAAAGAGACCGATCGGCACGGCGAGCGTTTCAAACGAGATGGAAGCGCCTGCGGTGAGCACGTACATCGCATACAGCAGGATGACGGGGAACGCCGAGGCGATGAGCAAGAGCATTTCGGTGTTGCGGCGACTCATAAGCGGCACTCCCTTTCTAATTCTTATCGGAGGCTTCGGCCTCGGCGGACTGTTCGGCGGTTTTTTCGGAATTCGATTTGGAAGTCGATTCCTGGTCGGTGTTGTCGCGAATCGTTTGCGCGTCGATCACCTGGCGGGTCTGTTCCTCATCGATTTGATGACGGTACTTGGAGATAGTGTCCTGCGCGTCGTCGACACTCGTTTGCGGAATGCCTGCTTTCAGACGATTCTGCGTGTCTTCGGGTAGGTCGGATAGCTTGATGGCGGTCGTGCTCTCGAGCCAGTGCAGCTTAAGGCCGAGCGGCTTGCCGGGAATGCCCCGGTAGACCGCGACGGTGTCCTTGTAGGTGCCCAGGTAATACGAGCCGGTGACGCCCGCGTAGGCCCAGATGGCTGCCGCCAGCACAAAAGCGATGCCCAGGATGGCGGCAATGGTGACGTTGCGGCGGCGAACGCGCTTCGCCTCGCGCATGACGCCGTCGTCGACCAGGTCCACAACGACTACCGTCACGTTGTCGTGGCCGCCGGCAGCGAGCGCGGCGTCCACCAGGTTGTCGACGCAAATCTGCGCCGTAGACGATTGCGTGGCGATGTTTTCGATTTCGCTATCGGGAATCATGCTCGAAAGGCCGTCCGAGCACAGGATCAGGCGGTCGCCCTCTTCGATGTGCAGGGTAAAGTGGTCGGCATACATGGCGGGGTCCGAACCCAGTGCACGTGTGATAACCGAGCGGTTGGGATGGACGCGCGCCTCGTCGGCCGTAATTTCGCCAGCGTCCACGAGCTCCTCCACATAGGAGTGGTCGCGGGTCACGCGGATGAGCGTGCCCTCGTGGAGCAGATAGGCGCGCGAGTCGCCCACGTGGGCGATGGCGAGCATGTCGTTTTCGATATAGGCGCAGGTCGCCGTGCAGCCCATACCGGGCTTGCCCAGGCCGTTGAGTGCGGCCTCGATGACGGCGGCGTTGGCAGCTTCGACGGCTGCGGCTAGGCGCGCGGCGTCGGCAGCCTGTGGCGCCGTCTTGGCGATGGTCTCGACCGCGATGGAGGAGGCTACCTCGCCGGCGGCGTGACCACCCATGCCGTCGCACACGCAAAAGAGCGGCGACTGTACCAGGTAGGAGTCCTCGTTGTGCGGACGCACGCAGCCAACATCGGAGCGGGCGCCCCACATGAGTTGCGTGGTGGTGCCGGCATCGTAGGTCGAATCGGTCTCGATGCGCTCGTCGGCCAGCGGCTCAAAACTCATGGTCGAACCAGGGTCCTTGAGCTTGGCCTCCACGGCGGCGACATCAATCTCGGCCGTGTCGCCGGGCGAGACGGCGTTGGCCTCGTTGCTCGGATCGTCGACTTTAGACGTGGCGGGCACTTCGGTTGTGTTGTCGGCAGGCTCTTCGTCTTGCGGGGCGACGGCTGCGGGCTCGGGTGCCGCGAAGTGCGCGGGCGCGGGCGTGCTGTGGGGCTGAGAGGCGTCCTCCGTCGCTGTGACGGGCATCTCTTCGGCCGTAGGCTGCACGGCCTCGGGCGCCGATGCGGCCGCGGGGGAGGATGCCGCCGCGGGTGCCGGTGTAGATGCGGGCTCGGGCGCTGCGGAGGGTGCTGGAACTACGGGAAACACCGGTGCCGCGGGCTCGGGGGCCAAAAACACCGCGGCGCTCTCATCGATTGCCGCGGCGACAGACTCGGCAAAGTGGGCCGGCGCAGGTGTAGTTTCCGTTGCCGAAGGTTGATCGGCAACGGCGTGCGCGCCGATGGGGGCATCGGTGGAATTATCTTCATCCTGGCCATCGGTGGGCATCGGATGGTCTTGCGTTACATGCGAAAGAGGCAGGGAGAACACGGTGTCCTCGGGCTCCACGGGCGCAGGGCCCGCCGGGGCGGCGTGAGCCGGCACGGCCGCGGGGGCAGCCAGCGCCTCGGACATGGTTGCGGACTTGTTCTCCTCGTCGATCATCGACGGTTCACCTTCATGACCACGTCGCCAATCTGGACTTCGTCGCCCTCGCGCAGCGTTGCGGGCTCCACCAGCTGGCGGCCGTTAACAAGGGTGCCGTTGAGCGAGTTGAGGTCCTCGATAATAAGTGCCGGGCCCTGCAGCGAAAAACGCGCATGCGAGGCAGAGACAAACGGCTCGTTGATGCAGATGTCAGATGACGGCGAACGACCGACGATGACGGGGCCAAGCATATCCACGTGAATACCGCGGATGCCGCGCGGGCCCTTGTCCACATCGATCGTCCAGATGGCAGAGTCGCGGCGCTGGCCGCGCACGAGCCCCACGCCAGTCTTCATGACGGCGAACAAGAAGATATAAAGCAGGACGACCAGTACGATGCGGCCTGCAAAAAGGACGATATCGATGTTCATAAGCGATTAACCCCTAAATTCAAAGGTGCTCAGGCCAAACGTTAGCAGATCGCCGTTGCGCAGCGGGCAGCGCGTGATGCGGCGGTTGTTGACGAGCGTGCCGTTGGTGGAGTTGAGGTCCTCGATCGACCAGTCAGAGCCGGTAAAGGTGAGCTGGGCATGACGGCGCGACACGTTGGGGTCGCGCAGGGCGATGTCGGATACCGAGCGCTCACGACCGATGGTCACCTGCGCGGAGGTGATGTTGTGGCTCTCGCCGCTCACGACGTCGACGAGTTGGGCGAGCGGACGCTGCGGGGCGCGGGGGCTTGCCATGTTGGAGGCGATGCTGGTCGCAGCGCCAAGGCCCACGGCGGCGCCAGTGGCAGCCGCTCCGCCCATACCGGCAAGTGCGTCGCGCGAGACGGTTTGCGGCACAGGGATGGGGGCTGCGGGATCGGGGACATTGGGTGCAAAGGGGTCGGCCACAGCGAGCGGGTCGGGAGTGGCAGCGCGGGGTGTCGGCTGCTGCTGGGGCATGGCGGCCGGGTGTAGCTGCGGCGATGCAAACTGCTGCTGACCGGCGCGGGGGGCGCTTGCGGCACGGCTTGTGGCCGAGCTGTTCTGTCCCAGGCCATTTTGATAGGCGCGCTCTTCCTCGTACAGACGGCCGAGCGTGGGAGCGTCGACGTTCTCGGCAAAGACCGAGAACTTGCCGGCGCGCAGCTGAGGGTCGATCATAAAGCGAACAAGGGGCTCGCCGACAAAGACGTAGCGGCGTTTTTCGGCCTGCGCCTTCACAAACTCGCGCACCTCGCGCGAAAGCTCGGGATAGAACGGGGCAAGCATGGGATCGTCATCGGTGGCGATCAGGATGGTATAGAGCGCCGGCGCGGTGTTGACGCCGTTAATCACCAGAGTTTGATCCTCCATGTCGCGAGCAGCCTGCTTGGCAAGCTTCTTAAAGGAGAACGGGGCACGGGTGGCACCGAAGATGCCGGCCACGTGGTCCTCGAAGATGTTCAGGAAGTTCACGAAAGATCACTCTCCGTATAGGTTCTTTGGTATCCGAGCAAATACAGGCATATCCCAACGATTATAGAGGATAGGATTCCCGCAACCGCCGCCTTGGCGACGACCGTGCCCGCAAGGCTGGCAATTTCCATATGGTGTGCAAGACAAAACGATACGGCCGAGCCGATACCGGCGACGGCAATTGCGACGATGGCGGCGAGGTTTGACCCCTGCTCGGCGCGCTTGGCATGGGCATTGAGCAGCAGCGACGTTGCCGCGGCTGCTGCTGCGATCAGTGCGAAGGCGGCCCAGAGGAACGCGTCGCCCAGCGCTGCGGCGACATTGCCAAGCCCCAGCACGCCTCCCGTAGGGAGGGCGGCTGCGGCCAGGCGGGCAAAAAGCGCGCCTATACCCGTGGCGGCAGCGGCGCTTGCCGGGCCGAGCCAAAACGCCGCGAAGCCCGCGGCGGCCCCGGCGGCAAGGATGGCGTCGCCGGTTAGACAACCTAGCGCAAGCGCGCAGGTGAGTGCCGCGCTCGCGGCCGCTTCGGTGCGTCCCCAGGCAATCCACCATCCGGACATGGCGGCGGCAAAAATGACCGCGACCGGCAGCATCGACAGGATGCCCTGCGCCTGCATGGTGGCGTTGGCCATGAGCACCAAAAAGCCCACGGCCGAGATAGCCGAGCCGATCTGCGGTGCCAAGCCTGCCGCCGCGCCAATAGCGATGGCCGCGGCGACCAGACCGGGAAGCGACGCGACGCCCGCTGTCTGCATAAGCAAAAAGCTGAAGGTTGCACACGTTAGCGCCGAGATACCGCGCATGGTGTAATCGCGCGCGCAGCTCCAGCGCGTGCCCGCCCAACCAAGCGCGGGGTCGACTTCGATGGCGTTATCCTCGTAAGGCAGCGACTCCATATCGTCTGCCGCGTGCTCGTCGTCCGAAAGCTCGCTTACCATCTGCTCCAAGCTGCGACGGCCTTCGCGCACGCTCCCCAAGCCGGCAAGGAGTTGGTCGCAGAATGCCTCGATGCTATCGGGGCGGTCTTGCGGCATAGGGGAGAGGGCGCTCATGAGCGCTGCCTCGGCTCCCGGGGGAAAGTGCGGGATCAGCTCGCTGGGGTAGGTGGCGCCGCCGATGATGCGGTCGAGCGAGTCGGCAGGCGTTGCCGCCATAAAGGGGGCGCTGCCGCACAGGCCCTCGTAGATCACGCAGGCAAGGGCAAAGACATCGGCGCGCTCGTCGACCGTGCCGGTCTCGATATCGAGCTGTTCGGGCGGCATGTAGCCGATGGTGCCGCCGCGCGATCCGCCAAAGCCGCCGGCAGATGACAGCCGCGCCATGCCAAAGTCGGTGAGCTTTACATTGCCCGAGTGGTCAATGAGCACATTGGCGGGCTTTATGTCCAGATGAAGCACGCCGTTTGCATGGGCAAAGGTGAGCGCCTGACCCAACGCGTCGGCAATGGTCGCTGCCTCGTCAAAGGTGAGCGAGTGGCCGTCCACGCGATGCAAAAACTCGGCCAGCGACATGCCGTCGACATACTCCATGACCAGGTAGGCATAGGCGGTGTCATGCGTAAAGTCGATAACCTGCACGATATTGGGATGTTGAAGCATGGCGGCGGTATGTGCCTCGCGCAGTACATCCATGATGTCGCTGGCGGGCATGCCGGAGCCGTTGATAAGAGGGATGCGCTTAATGGCCACGCGACGACGCAGGTGCGTGTCGCGGCAAATCTCGATGGAGCCAAAACCACCGGTCGCAAGCGTCTCGAGCGGCTGGTACCGCTTGAGACGCTCGCGAGAGCTGGTGCCCTCCAAAGGGACGTCCGGCGAGAACCGGGCGGTATGTTGCGAGAAAAGCGGCATGGCCAACCCTCGTGCGTTTAAAGTTCGTTTGCGAGCGGCGGGCGCGGGGCCGAGCCATTCGCGGTGGCATAGATGCTGCTAGTGTAGCACGCTCTGGTGCATGGGGAGGATAGCGGGATGCGAGGCTGCCTGTATGACTTGGCCTTAGCGCTTCTTCTTGCCCTTCTTCTGCTTGCACTGCTTGCCCTTGTTGTCCTGGGGCTTGTCTGCCTTGTCTCCCTGCTTGGCCTCGGCTGCAGCCTTCTCGGCCTTCATTTTCTTCTTCTTGGTCTCGATGCGGAGCTTTTTGTTGATGCGCGCCTTAAGGAAGGAGCCAAACTGCTCGGCGTCGCCGCGAACAAAGGTGTCCTTGGGGATCGTCACGCCCTGGTCTGCGAACATGGCAACAAAGATGCGCTCGCCGTCGAGTACGTGGTCGAGCTTCTCAAACGGGAAGAACTGCGACTTGCCGCTCTTGCCCCATACCATCAAGCCGTCCTCGTTGGCGGCGACGCGGCGATAGCGGCCACCCATGGACTTGTCGGCCTCGACGGCGTCGATAAAGTCGCGGGCGAGCGTGTGGTGCAGGTTTTTGCTCCACCAGGCCAAAAAGGCGCCGAACACGATCAGGACGACGCCAAACTTGATCCAGTTGCCGCCGGCCACCAACATGCCGATGCCGAGCAGCGCGGCAATTGCCGCGGCGACATACAGCGAGCCGCGACGCCTGGGCGAGGCGACCAAGCGGGCGAAGTCGGTGACGAGGTCGTTTTCGTACTGATACTCGTTGAGGTACAGGATGCCGTCGTCGGCTGCTGCCTGTTTCTCGAGCGCGACCTCGACCTGGTCGGCTGCTTCGGAGGGAATGAGGTTGCTCTCTGCGTCTGCCATGCTCTTTGGACTCCTATCGCGGCGGGCTCGCCGTACGGGTTATTATGAGTGCAGTATGCCGTGCGACCGCATGGCCGTCGCGGCAACAAAACTCAGTATACCCGGGGGAGCACCCATGGAATCGTTGTACCGAAAGTATCGCCCGCTCACCTTCGACTCCGTGGTGGGCCAGCAGCATATCGTCTCGACGCTCGAGCACGCCATCACCGAGGGACGCCTGTCCCACGCGTACCTGTTCTGCGGACCGCGCGGCACGGGCAAGACCACCATGGCGCGCATTCTGGCCAAGGCGCTGCTATGCCGCAATGCCGAGGCGGCGCGCGCCGAGGGCGCAAGCGGCTGCATGCCCGACGGCACTTGCGAAGAGTGCGAGCTCATCGCCGAGGGCAACCACCCCGATGTCTACGAGCTCGATGCCGCAAGCCGTACGGGCGTGGACAATGTGCGCGAGGAGATCATCAACTCCGTTAACTTTGCCCCGGTGCGTGGCAAGTACAAGATCTATATCATCGACGAGGTCCATATGCTCACGACGGCGGCGTTCAACGCGCTGCTCAAGACGCTCGAGGAGCCGCCGGCGCACGTGATCTTTGTGTTGTGCACCACCGATCCGCAAAAGATTCTGGAGACCATCCTCTCGCGCTGCCAGCGCTTCGATTTCCACCGCATCGGCAACGAGGATATCGAGCATCGTCTGTCCTACGTGTGCGAGCAGGAGGGCTTCGATTACGACGACGAGGCGCTGGCCATCGTGGCGCGCCATGCCAAGGGCGGCATGCGCGACGCGCTTTCCACGCTGGAGCAGCTGAGCGTTTTTGGCAACGGCGCCGTGCATGCGGACGATGCCCGCTCGCTTTTGGGCGAGGTTTCGGACCAGATCCTGGGCGAGTTTGCCCGCGCCATCGCCGAGCGTGATATTGCTGAACTCTATGGGCTCATTCGCGCACAGGTCGAGGAGGGCAATGACCTGCTTGAGCTGACGCGCGACCTGGTGGCGCACGTGCGCGACGTGTATGTGGCCTGCGTTGCCGGTACCCGTGCCGAGCTGTTTGAGGGCGGGGCCGAGCAGGCTGAGGCGCTTGCTGCCGAGGCCGCTGCCTTTGGCGGGCATCCGGCCGACCGTCTGGCCCGCGTGCTGACAGTGCTCGACGATGCCGCGTTGGAGATGAGGGGTGCGAGCGACGTGCGCCTGGTGCTCGAGATCGCCTGCACGCGCCTGGCACGTCCCGAGGCCGATCTGACCATTGAGGCCCTGGCCGAGCGCGTGGCACGCTTGGAGGCCATGGTCGCCAACGCCGCGGTGCCGGCGAGCGTGGCTGCTGCTGGTGCTGCGCCTGCGGCTGTCGCGGCTGCACCTGTGGCGACACAACAACCGACGCTGATTTCGGGTGCCCGAGCTGCTGCCCAGCAGCCGACACTGATCTCGGGTGCCCGAGCTGCCGCTCCGACGGCATCTGCCGCTCCCACTGCTACGCCCGCGCGCCAGGGCGGCATGCCCTGGGACCGCGGCGCTGCCGCTCCGGCGGCCCAGCCCGCGCCGGCCCCCAAGCCCGCTGCGCCTGCGCCTCAGCCTGCCCCGGCTCCGATGTCCCAGCCCACCGCCGCTTCGGCTCCCGTACCTGCCGCTGCGCCGGCGCCTAAGCCCCAGCCCAACACTGCCGCTCAGGTTGCTGCCGCCGGCGCCGCCGAGACCCCTGCGGTAGAGGATGCCGGCGAGCTCCAGCGCAAATGGGTCGAGGTCGTCGAGCGCGTCAAGGCCCAACAACCTTCTTATGCGGCACTCCTGTTGAACGCTCGCGCTACGGCAGACGATGGTTCTAAGCTCACGGTCTCGTTCCCTACGGCATTTGCTATCAAGATGCTCGGGCGTGCTGATACACAGGCGGTGTTTTTGCCGACAGTCAGTGCGGTCTTCGGTCGTCGCACCGTCGACTATGTTCTGGATGGGGGTGTCAGGCCGGCTCCTCAACATGAGGAGCATTCTCCATCTGCACGGGCTGCGGCATCTGCGGACCCGCAACCCGTGTCCTCGGCGGCCCCTGCATCCTCGAGCGCCAGCGCGACGCAGCCAAAAGCGGCACCGGTAGCGGCACCGATCCCGTCGGTGACTGAACCCGCCGTGCCCAAACCGGCTGCTCCGATTCCCGCGTCCAAGCCCGCTGCCGCGCCTGCACCAAAGTCATCCGACCTGGCCAAGGCCCCTTGGCTGCGCTCCGACAACCCTGCCGGTGCTCCTGCCACGGGCAAGCTCCCGACCGAGCCCGCGCCCCGAGTGTCCGAGTGCGCGTCTGCTCCCAAGATTCAGCCGTCTGTACAGGCTGCGCCATGGGAATCCGAGCAGGTACCCTACGACGACGCCATGGTCGGCGGCTTCGCCGGCGATGCGAGCGGGGAAGATCTTGCTCCGTTCGACATGCCTGCCGCGGCGCCTGCGCCCAGCCCTGCCGCTTCGGCCGCAGCTCCCGCGGCTGCGACGTCCGCTCCTGCAAGTGACGACGCCCTCGCTGCCCCTTGGGAGTCCAACCCCGGTGCTGGCAGTCCTTTCGGTCACCAGGGCGCAGCCCCGGGCATCCCGCAGACCGAGGACGAGGCCAAAGCCCTCATACGTAGTGTCTTTGGCCAGTCCACCATCTTCAAGCCGGTGGAGTAACTATGCGGGCGGGTATATACGCCGAGTTGTGAGACCTTGCATAATTCGACCTTGCATAGTCTTGGGCGGCGCGTCACGCTAGAGGACATGTACATCGACTGAGTTAGCGCGACCGCCCCGCTCGTTTGCCCCGCGCCGTGGTACGATTTTTGAGTTTGAAAGTCCCGCCGTGCCCGGCTGCCCTTGCAGCTTGTCGCGCGACCACACGTAAAGGAGCCATCATGGCCGGTATGAACATGCAGCAGATGATGAAGCAGGCCCGCAAGATGCAGGAGCAGCTTGCCGCCGCGCAGGAGAACCTCAAGTCCCAGACCGTCGACGCCTCTGCCGGCGGCGGCATGGTCAAGGTGACTGTCAACGGCGAGATGGAGCTCGTCAACCTCACCATCGACCCCGATGCGCTCGATCCCGAGGACGTCGATATGCTGCAGGACATGATTATGGCTGCCGTCAACGAGGCCGTCCGCGGCGTCAACGAGCTCGCCAACAAGCAGATGGGCGCCATCGCCGGCGGCCTCAACATCCCGGGCATGCCGTTCTAAGACGCGCACATATATGAGTGCCAACCATAGTCTGCAAAAACTGCTCGATGAGCTGGGCCGTCTGCCGGGCATTGGCCCCAAATCGGCCCAGCGCATCGCCTACTACCTGCTCGAGGCCGACGCCGAGGAGGCGCGCCGCCTGGCCGAGGCCATTCTAGAGGTTAAGCAGGAAGTGCATTTTTGCAGCCGCTGCTTTAATTACGCCACCGCTGACGAGTGCTCCATCTGCCAAGACTCGATGCGCGACACCACCCGCATCTGCGTGGTGGGTGAGCCGCGCGATGTCCAGGCGATTGAGCGCACGGGCAGCTACCACGGCCTCTACCACGTGCTGGGCGGCGTGATCAGCCCCATGGACAAGATCGGCCCCGAGCAGCTGCACATCCGCGAGTTGCTGGCGCGCTTGGGCCACGAGGACATCCACGAGGTCATTATCGCCACCAACCCAAACATTGAGGGCGAGACCACGGCGAGCTACCTTGCCCGCACCATCAAGCCTCTGGGCGTCGAGGTGTCGCGTCTGGCGAGCGGCCTGCCCGTGGGAGGCGACCTGGAGTATGCTGACGAGCTTACGCTCGGCCGTGCTATCGAGGCCCGTCGTGCGATCTAGGCGGCGTCAGCTCCGCGGCATGTCCCGTCGGCCTGCCGCACGGGGCGCTCATAATTGGGCACGCGTTCATGCATTTGTTGTACAACAAACCTGCTTTTCATCCGCTTATCGCGTGGATGGGTCCACTCTCACCTCGTATTTGCCCATTCGTTGCACAACCTTTTGAGTTCGCTGATACACTCAAATGTGGATTTGAAAGAATACGCCGCTTTTAAGCGGCGTGTTTTTGTTGGAGGAGAACGCATGCGGCCCGCTAGCACTCAGACAAAGCATGGCGCCGCGGTGCGCATTCGACGCCGGCTGGGCCTGGCGCCTCGGGCGTACGTGCTGCTGTCTTGCTCGCTCGTGCTGGTCATAGCCGGTGTTTCGGCTTATGGCATGACGGTGCCGTCCATGGTACGGGCGTATGCTGCGCGCGAGCTGCATATTGGGCGCAAGGCCAAAAGCGACTTGGGAACGACAACCGGATATGCGTGGGCGAGCGTGGTCTCGCATGTTGTGTTCGGTGGCGACGATGCGGACAGTCCAGAAACATCGGACAACGAGGTTACGCTGGCAAACGGCAAGACTATCGTGCTCACCAACACCAAGGTCATTACGAAGCTTTCCAATAACAGCGTGGCTTCTGTCGTTAACAAGGCGGAGCAGCAGAAGGAGCAGGATACGCAGCAGGCGGGTAAGCCCGGCGGCTCGGACGGGTCCGGTTCTGGCACCGGTTCGGCGGGCTCGGGCGGCGGTTCCGGTTCGGGCTCCGCCTCTGGCGGTGGATCTTCGAGTGACGGCCCGACGGACGGCGGTGCCGGCGGCGACACGGGCTCGGGTGGTCTCTCGGCTGCCGAGGAGGAGAGTATTCACAGCTGGCTCGTGACCAAATACAACATGCTCGATGGCTATGTCGCCCGCGCCAACAGCGTGGTTTCGACCTATAACGCTACGGGCGATACCGGACCGTGCGATAGCCTGACCAACGATATGTTTGTCATCCGTGCCGAGTTTGGCCGGCAAACGTTTTCTCCCAAGTCAAAGTGGTATCAGCAATACGCCAACCTATGGGGTTGCTACACCAATCTGTGCCAATGGGTGGGGCATTATGGCGATGACGACGTCGCGCTCAACAACTTCAATACCAAAGTGGCGGCGATCGCCCTATGACGAATAGCCTTGCTTCTGTGGCAACCCAGTCGCTCAGCCGTGACCCTATGGTGGGCCTGCGCCTGGCGCGCGTTGGAGGGTTTGAGCCCGCCATTGCGCTGGGCCCGGACGAGCTTCCCGCCTACCTGCGCCGTTTTACGATGCTGTTTGCCGATGACGCCACCATGCGCCGCGGCGGTATCGGCCGTGTGACGCGTGCCGTCAACGCGCAGGGCGAGGCCGTGGCACTCAAGCAGCTCATCTTGCCAACGCGCGACGAATTTGATGACGATGTCGCCCACGAGGCGCTGGTCACCAAGTTCAAGGCGGCGTTTCGCGAGGAATATGAATGCCATCGCGCCCTTTCGGGCCTTAGAGGCTTTCCCCGCCTGTATGGATGGGGCGAGGTTGACGGCGTGCCCGCGATTGTCATGGAGTGGGTCGAGGGCGAGACGCTCGCTCGCCTGCGCTCGCGCCTTGCCGTGGACGATGCCGGGCGTCTGTCGCCGCTCGTGGCGGCGCGCTTGGGTCGCGACCTGTTCGATCTGCTCTGCCGCATGAGCTTGGTAGGCGAGGGGTTCGTCCATCGCGATATCTCGCCCGCTAATATTATGGTGCGCACGGCGCGCCTGCCGCTCGACCGACAGCTTGCCGAAGGCACCTTCGACCTGTGCTTGATCGACTTTGGCTCTTCGCTGGCGCTCGAGCCCGCCTCTGCGGTGGCCGGCACCGGCGGCAAGGCGTCGTTTACCGAGCGCTATGCCACGTTGCGCCGCGCGACGGTGGCCTACGCCCCGCCCGAGATGCTCACCGACGATATCCCCGACCTGCGCATGCTTCGCATGTCGCCGGCAATCGATGTGTATGCAGCGGCGAGTACGGTCTACGAGCTCATCGCCGGTGTCGCGCCGTACGAAGTAGCGCCGGGTGCGTCGGGTACTTCGGGCTCGCGCAAAAAGACGTGCGATATCGCCAGCCCTTATCGCCTCAAGATGGATACGCTGCCCGATTATCCCGTTGGCGCCCACGCGCCCGGCTGCGACTTGACGCAACTGCTGCGACGCGAGCCCGATGTGGCACTTGCCGCGGCCGAACAGGCTCAGCAGCTGGGACTCGATCCAAATTCCGAGGATCTGCGCGATGCGCTGGCGTTTGTCGATGCCCAGTTGTTCGACGTGGTCATGGCCTGCCT
This sequence comes from Collinsella sp. HCP28S3_E9, assembly GCF_052065455.1. Classification (NCBI taxonomy): domain Bacteria; kingdom Bacillati; phylum Actinomycetota; class Coriobacteriia; order Coriobacteriales; family Coriobacteriaceae; genus Collinsella; species Collinsella sp. HCP28S3_E9. The sequence continues at coordinate 46,304 of NZ_JBQHTZ010000013.1, read as the reverse complement.
GTCCTGCCATCAGGAAGATCGTCCCGAGCCGGCTGCGGTGGAGGCGGCGCTCTCGGCATTTTGCGACCACTATGCGCAAAATGTCGCCCGCTCGCTTCGCGCCGAGCCGCTCTTGCCGTGCCCGATGGAGGTATCGGGACACACGGCCCGGCGTGCGGCGATGGTTGGGGCGACGGCGGTATGCGGCGTGCTTTGGGCTGTGGTCGTGGTATCAGCTGCGCTGTTGGCGTCGGGCGCCCATGTGACACTCGTCGTGGGACCGCTTATGTGGTCCGGGAAGCTGCCGGCCATTATCGCCGCACTGGCGTTGGCACCGCCGGGCATGGTGGGCATCGCTGCCGGCGCCATGGCACACGATCGTCGCACGGGGTTCCTGCAAGGCGTACTGGCGCTTTCTGCCTGCGAGGTTCCGGTGCTGATCGCGGTTGCATGCACCGTGTTTTCCCAACGCGCCGTAGCGAGCGGCTTCGTTGCCGCCTTAATTGCAACCTATGCGCTCACGTGGTTTTTGCTGGCGATGGGGTTTGCCTTTGAGCTTCCCGTCGTGTCAGCGCGACGTGCGAAAATTTCCATGGCGACGCCGCTTGCCGGCGGAGCCGCGGCTGCTCGCGCCTTTGGCGGGCCGGCCGAAGTATCCGACACTATCTCTGCGACCAAGGAGGGCTAAGCCATGGCTTCTCAAGCTGAGCTCACCCCGTGCGGGGCAATGTTTGACATCTTTAAGCGCGCAGCGCACCTGAGCCATATCGAACTGTGCGGCCTGGTGCTCTCGAGCCGCCCGCTCGTCGACGGCCGTAGTCCGCAGAGCCGTGCTGCCGATCGCTCTTGGGTTTCGCGCTTTATCGTGCGCGCGCCGGTCGGCACGCTGCAGGAACGTTATTTTGCCGATTACGGCACCTCGGCCGCGCGCATTATGTCGCAGCTGGCCCTGCGCCGCCGCAATCCCATGGACGCCGCGGCCGTGACCAACATGGTGTGCGGCCCCGCTGGCGAGCCCATGGTGCGGGCACTCGAGGAATGCCATCAGGACACGAATCTCTATCGCAATGCGCTCGAGCGCCTGTCGCAGGCGGCTGAGCTCATGCCCGCCGAGCGCGCCGAGGCCATCCTGGTGCTGTTTGTCGCCGTGGGCTGCTCGGCAGATGTCCGCTCGTCGGTGACCTATGCCCTCGACTACGCTCATGCGACCTGTGGCGGCGCCACGTCGACGCCGCGCTCGCTGAGCACCTCGACGGTCACGGGCGAGCACGAGGCGGCGCCTGCGCACCCGTTGGGACTGCTGCGCGTGCAAAACGGCTACGTGGTGAGCGCCCCGCGCTGGATTCAGCCGAGTGAGGAGGGCGTCGAGATCGGCGCGCTGGCGACGGGGGAGGGCGATATCACCGATGTGGGCGATGACGTTTCGGCTCGCCATGCCCACGTGTGGTGCGATGACCAAAATGTCTGGTACGTCGAGGACCTGTCGTCCACCAACGGAACCGTGGTGGTAAACGGCGCGACGAACGTCTGCACCCAGGTCGAGCCCGGCCGCTCCGCTCGGCTCAACCCCGGTGACGAGCTCAGGCTCGGAGAATCCACAACCTACGCCATCCTCCTCGGCGCCCTCTGACTCATCTCCTAAATAAGTTGCGGTGAAATAGGGACTGTTTAAGGCTACGGCCGGCAAAAACAGTCCCTATTTCACCGCAACTGCCATTTGGTCCCTCGGTGACGGAAGGATTATTTTTGCCCTTGATGGTCGCTCGGGATAAACCTTTACCGCCCGCCTATATTTGTCGAAATTACACTTGACGGCGGGGTACAATAAACCCGCATGCGGATTTCCGTTGCGGGCGCTTCCCATCACCGGGGCGTGCCCGGGAGCATCCGGCATGCGGCCTTTGCGGCGCTCGATCATGTGCAAGACGGGTAGCTGGGCCTGTGGAGCGCGTGCAGCCTCCTCGCCTCGGCATGCCTTCTCTCCACGCCATGTACCTGCTGCTGAGTCCGCCTGTCAGATGACTGGAAGCAACAGCGAAAATCCCATCACGCCAACATCCCGGTAATCGCCGGGGCCTGTATACCTATATGAGAGGAGAGGGGTATATGGCGCGTAAGTTTAAGTCTATGGACGGCAACGAGGCGGCCGCATATGTTTCGTATGCGTACACCGAGGTAGCGGGAATTTATCCCATTACGCCGTCCAGCCCGATGGCCGACCATGTCGACCAGTGGGCGGCCCAGGGTCGCAAGAACATCTTTGGCACCCCGGTCAAGGTCGTCGAGATGGAGTCCGAGGCGGGTGCAGCCGGTACCGTTCACGGTTCGCTGGGCGCCGGTGCTCTGACCACCACCTACACGGCTTCTCAGGGCCTGCTCCTGATGATCCCGAACATGTACAAGATCGCGGGCGAGCAGCTCCCGGGCGTCTTCCACGTCTCCGCGCGTTGCGTCGCTTCCCACGCCCTGAACATCTTTGGCGATCACTCCGACGTCATGGCCTGCCGCCAGACCGGTTTCGCCATGCTCGCCGAGGGCAACGTCCAGGAGGTCATGGACCTCTCGCCGGTGGCTCACCTTGCCGCCATCGAGGGTAAGACCCCGTTCCTCAACTTCTTCGACGGCTTCCGCACCAGCCACGAGATCCAGAAGGTCGCCATGTGGGACTACAAGGATCTTGCCGAGATGTGCGACATGGACGCCGTCCAGGCTTTCCGCGACCACGCGCTCAACCCTGAGCACCCGCACACCCGCGGCAGCCATGAGAACGGCGACATCTTCTTCCAGAACCGCGAGGCCTGCAACAAGGTCTACGACGAGCTCCCTGCCGTCGTCGAGGGCTACATGAAGAAGATCAACGAGAAGCTCGGCACCGATTACGGCCTGTTCAACTACTACGGCGCTCCCGATGCCGATCGTGTCGTCGTGTGCATGGGCTCCTTCTGCGACGTGCTCGAGGAAGTCATCGACTACCTCAACGCTCACGGTGAGAAGGTCGGCCTGGTCAAGGTTCGCCTGTTCCGTCCGTTCTCCATCAAGCACTTCGTGGACGTTCTCCCCGAGACCGTCCAGAAGATCGCCGTCATGGACCGCACCAAGGAGCCGGGTTCCATCGGCGAGCCGCTCTACCAGGACGTCGTCTCCGCTCTCTACGAGGCCGGCAAGACGGGTATCAAGGTCGTCGGCGGCCGTTACGGCCTGGGCAGCAAGGACACGCCTCCCGCGTCCGCGTTTGCCGTCTTCGAGGAGCTCAAGAAGGACGAGCCCAAGCGCGAGTTCACCATCGGCATTGTCGATGACGTGACCAACCTGAGCCTGCCCGAGGCCGAGGATGCGCCCAACACCGCAGCTCCCGGCACCATCGAGTGCAAGTTCTGGGGTCTGGGTGGCGACGGTACCGTCGGCGCCAACAAGAACTCGATTAAGATCATCGGCGACCACACCGACAAGTACGTTCAGGCCTACTTCCAGTACGACTCCAAGAAGACCGGCGGCGTTACCGTCTCGCACCTGCGCTTTGGTGATTCCCCGATCCGCTCGCCGTACTACGTGACCAAGGCCGACTTTGTCGCTTGCCACAACCCCAGCTACATCGTCAAGGGCTTCAAGATGGTCCGCGACGTCAAGCCTGGCGGCACCTTCCTGGTCAACTGCCAGTGGAGCGACGAGGAGTTCGCCGAGCACATGCCCGCCGTGGCCAAGCGCTACATCGCGAACAACAACGTCAACGTCTACCTGATCGACGCTATCGACCTGGCCGCCAAGGTTGGCATGGGCAAGCGCACCAACACGGTGCTCCAGTCCGCCTTCTTCGCGCTGGCCAAGGTCCTGCCCGCCGAGGACGCCCTGCAGTACATGAAGGACGCGGCTACCAAGTCCTACATGAAGAAGGGCCAGGCCATCGTCGACGCCAACCACAAGGCCATCGATGCCGGCGCTACCGCCTTCCGTAAGTTCGAGGTTCCGGCCGACTGGGCTACCGCCGAGGACGCCGCTCCTGTCGAGCTTTCCGAGGAGACCAAGTCCGCTATCGCCCAGCAGGTCAAGAACCTGCTCGAGCCCATCGATCGCATGGATGGCGACAGCCTGCCCGTTTCCGCCTTCGTCGATTGCGCCGACGGCCAGTTTGAGCTGGGCGCCTCCGCATACGAGAAGCGCGGCGTCGCCGTGGTCGTTCCTCACTGGGACGAGACCAAGTGCATCCAGTGCAACCAGTGCGCCTATGTGTGCCCGCATGCCACCATCCGTCCGTTCGCGATGACCGAGGACGAGGCTGCCGCCGCGCCCGAGGCTACCCGTACGCTCGACGCCATGGGTCCCAAGGCCAAGGGCATGAAGTTCACCATGGCCGTGTCCCCGCTCGACTGCATGGGCTGCACCAACTGCGTCAAGGTCTGCCCCAAGGGCGCCCTCGAGATGGTTCCCGCCGAGCAGGAGATGGATCAGCAGCCCGTTTGGGACTACATGGTCAAGAACGTCTCCGAGAAGAAGGAGCTCACCGCGGCCAACGTCAAGGGCAGCCAGTTTAAGCAGCCCTACCTGGAGTTCTCCGGCTCCTGCGCCGGCTGCGCCGAGACCGCTTATGCACGTCTGGTGACCCAGGTCGCCGGCGACCGCATGTTCATCTCCAACGCCACCGGCTGCTCCTCCATTTGGGGCAACCCCGCTGCCACCGCTCCTTACTGCAAGGACAAGGACGGTCACGGCCCGGCGTGGAACAACTCCCTGTTCGAGGACAATGCTGAGCACGGTCTGGGCATGGCCATCGGTTACGAGGCCGTCCAGAATAAGCTGATCGCCGCCACCCAGGAGCTCATCGCTGCCGATGGTCCGTCCGACGAGCTCAAGGCCGCCGGTCAGGCTTGGATCGACTCCGTCAACGACGCCGAGGCCTCCAAGACTGCTGCTGCCGCCTACGTTGCCGAGCTCGAGAAGTGCGGCTGCGACGCTTCCAAGGCGATCCTCGCCGACAAGGCTTACCTCACCAAGAAGTCCTTCTGGATCTTCGGTGGCGACGGTTGGGCCTACGACATCGGCTTCGGTGGTCTGGACCACGTCCTGGCTTCTGGCCACAACGTCAACGTCTTCGTCTTCGACACCGAGGTCTACTCCAACACCGGCGGACAGGCCTCCAAGGCTTCGAACCTGGGCCAGGTTGCTCAGTTCGCCGCTGCCGGCAAGGTGACCAAGAAGAAGTCTCTGGCCGAGATCGCTATGAGCTATGGTTACGTCTACGTGGCGCAGGTCGCCATGGGCGCCAACCCGGCTCAGACTCTCAAGGCCATCCACGAGGCCGAGGCCTACGACGGCCCGTCCCTCATCATCGGCTACAGCCCCTGCGAGATGCACTCCATCAAGAAGGGCGGCATGCAGAACTGCCAGGCCGAGATGAAGAAGGCTGTCGAGTGCGGTTACTGGAACCTCTTCCGCTTCAACCCCGAGGCTGCTGCCGGCAAGAAGTTCTCGCTCGATTCCAAGGAGCCCGCGGGCGGCTATCAGGAGTTCCTGATGAACGAGGCCCGTTACGCTTCGCTGACGCGCTCCTTCCCCGAGCGCGCCGAGGAGCTCTTCAAGGAGAACGAGCAGGCCGCTATGGACCGCTACGCTCACCTGCTGAAGCTTAAGACGGTGTACAACGAGGCCTAGGTCTCCCACCGCAGGATCTGAGGGCTAACCTTCGCGGACGTCCTCGGACATGAAAGAACCCCCGCTGCGCACTACGTGCGGCGGGGGTTCTTTCGTCCTGCGGAATGTCCGCGAAGGTTAGCCCTCAGATCCTGCTACGACTACGTCCTCGGATTGTGGGGCTGAATGAAGGACGTGGCTGAGGGGGCCTTTTGCCCCTTTCGCTGTTTCGCGGCTTTGCCGCGAAAGTCGCGCTACTTTGGGGATGGATGGGGGCGTGGCTGGATTGCAGATTCAAATGGCTAGAGAGATATGGGCGCGAACGAGAAATCATTATTGGGGTCATCCTTTTCCATAAACTCATCAAGACAAAACGTCATGTAGATTGGAACATACAGAACCTTGCCCTCTTTGCTGAGGTTCTCGTGGCTCAGTACAACGGCCTCGGGAATTTTGTACTCGCCCACACTCATCAGACGATCGAGGGCCGCGTGCGCTCGAACCTTCTTACCCGATTTGACCTCGATTGGGACAACATGCCCGTGGGCGCCTTCGATTACAAAGTCAACTTCACCGACCTCACGCGTTTGGTAGTACCATGCATCCGCCCCGAGGGCAACAAGTTCCTGCGCGACCACGTTCTCATAGAGACCACCAAGGTTGGGAGTTTTCATATCAAGATAGACAGCGCGTGCAGTGCTGCCGGGGTACCGCGATGCTAGCATGCCTGTATCAGACTCGTATAGTTTGAAGGCTGTCGTTTTCTCCGTCCTCTTGAGAGGACTCCGTGGCTCCGTCACCCTGGCGACCATCAATCCAACACCTGCGTTAACAAGCCACAGGAAATCCTGCTCATATTTTTTAAGGCGAGCTCCCTCACCCAGAGACGAAACAACAAAGCGATGAGACTCCGCCTCAAGCTGAACGGGAATTTGCTCAAAAATCGACCGAACGTTAAACGCTCGAGTCGATGCATATTTTGAGATATCGCTTTTGTACTGATCGACCAACTGAGTTTGAAGCTCACGTGTGCTCACGAGCGAATAACCCGAATCAATATAATTCTGAACGACCTCCGGCATGCCGCCGCAAACGATATAAGCTCTATAGTTCTTGAGCATCGCCTCATGAATATAGTTTTCGACAGGATGTTTCTCGACAAGGCAGCTGCGAATGCCTGCAAGCACATTCTCGCTAACGCTGTTTGCCCAACAAAACTCTTCAAAATCCATCGGGCGCATAACAATGTGCTCTACATACCCCACCGGAAAAGAAGAGATCCCCTTAAACTCAGTCCCAAGCATAGACCCCGAGAAGACATAGCTAAAGCGCCCATCCTCGACCAACGCCTTCATGAGTGTAACGATCTGCGGATACTCCTGAATCTCATCGACAAAGACAAGCGTATCGCCCTCAACAAGCGGCGTATCCGCAAGAAGGGCTACGCGGTTGATAAAGTCAACGGAGTTCTTTGCGCCAACAAGTGCATTCCTTGCTTCGATATCGAGTAGTAAATTGACCTCAAAATACGAAGCGTAGTTGCTTTTTCCAAACGCGCGAATCGCATAGCTCTTGCCGATCTGACGCGCACCAGTAACAAGTAATGCCTTATTGGAGTTATTCTTCCAGCTCAAAAGCCTATCAGTGACCTTACGGCGTAGCATTAAACCCCCAAATGACAAAAATTGACAGATAGAATCGCCTAAAATCATACAAAAATTGGCAGATAATAACGTCGTAAATATACAAAAATTGGAAGATAGCAAAGGTCCGATAAGGTCTCAAAGCCACTGAAACAGCGCTCTACTTTGCGAAGGGGCTGGGGACGCTGTTGCGTGCGTCTCCAGCCCTCTGATTCTTACTTTGGGTCCCGTGGTGGGACTATGTTGGTGCTACCTGGCTGTTTTTACCTTGTCTCGCCGCTCTCTGTGCGTAGGCGGTAGCCGTGGACGAGGTCGCTAATAGCCGGCCAGGGAATCTGGCGGTCGACCCAAAATTGGAGCTGGACCAGATAGCGCTCAGTGGCACGGGTGAGGGCCGCGAACTGTTCGTGAGTCTCTACCTGGGCGTAGAGGTCGCGGCTGTGGGCGAGGATTGCCGTAGTGTCATCCATTTTGCCGGTGACGTCAAAGGCGCCCGAGAACCAGTCGCACAGGCGCGCGGCGCTGTTGTTGATCGTTGCGAGGTCGGCGGTGCCGTCGTTGGCGTTTTCGTTGGCCTGGGCTAGCAGGAGGGAGAGAGCGTCGGCGGCGTTCATACAGTAGCCGACGGTGAAGTTCCAGACGGCGAATTCGCGGCCGGTGTCGAGCTTGCGGCGGCGCATGTAGTCGATGTCACGGGGTTCTTCGAGCATCATTTGGTCAGCGAGGGCCTCAAGTGCAGTGGTGTACTCGGCAAGGTCGAGTGCGAGCAGGGTGTTGATATCCATCATCTTTAGGCCTCCGTTTCGATCTCGACGATTTCGTTTTTAATGTACATGCCCTGGTTGTCCCAGACATTGCGGCAGGCGGCGGCAAAGCGCTCGCGGTCGGCTTCGCAGATGCGGGCGAACATGTTGCAGGTGCCAAAGGGCTCGCACACGTCAAAGAAGATGCAAATTGACGACCAGCCGCCATACCAGCTCACGGCGCCCGCTGGCTCGTGAAAGACGGGGTTCTCGATGTGCTCGTAATTGGCGATGGGGCCCGATACGGGATAGGTTACCTCGGCATCGCAGATCTTGGCCGAAAAGATACGTGACTCGACCGGACAGGACGATTCGAACAGCTTGCACGCCTCGGGAGCCTTGTCCCAGAGCATGTCGGCGAGAAACGTCTCGCCATTCAGCGTGATCTTGAGCATTTTTGTCATAGTAAGGACCTCCTCAATCCGTCGCTCAAGGGGTTCGCTGGCGGATAAGGAGAAGACAGCAGCGGGGTCGCCGAACCCAAACTTCACGACAGATCTCTGTCGCCCCAGCCCGCGCTGTTCTTCGCTAAAGTACCATGCCGTAATTGCGCGCGCAATATCAGTTTTTGAATTTCTGGAAGCGGCAATCGACGAGACGGCTCGCCGGCTGCCGGCCGACGCGCGGTAAAGGTGCTCGTCTATTCCCTAAGTTGGATGAAAAACGCTATGTTATTGCAGGGGTGCATACTCGTCTTAAAAATGTATAGAATCTCGTATAGTGTGAGTAAGATATTGCGCTGTCTGTTTTGTGTTTAGCAAAGATATAGTTTGCATAATCTGGTCTAATCCCTGCTCTATCAAAATAAAGTCGCACGTAAATAGCTTAGATATGCTTGAGCTGGGCATCTTTACGCTGAACGGGTAAAAACGACCGTTCACCGTTCAACTGTTTTCAAAATGAATAAAATGAGCGATAAAGAGAATATAAACCTTAATAAACTCGCGTATTGCACGGACGTGGGTTATTAATGGGATGTAGGCCTTTTACAGAAAGGATTCCAGCAATGTCTAAGCCTCTTGGCAAGCCCGATCGTATTGTCGTCGCCCTTGGCGGCAACGCCCTCGGCAACAACCCCGTCGAGCAGATCGAGGCCGTGAGCAACACCGCCCACGCACTCCTTGGTCTCATCGAGCAGGGTAACGAGATCATCATCACCCACGGCAACGGCCCGCAGGTCGGCATGATCCAGAATGCCTTCGCCGCCGCCCACGACGCCATCGGCACCCCCGAGATGCCGCTGCCCGAGTGCGGCGCCATGTCCCAGGGCTACATTGGTTATCACCTGCAGCAGGGCATCGGCCGCGAGATGCACAAGCGCTATAAGCGTTGGCACGCCGCCACCGTCGTCACCCAGATCGAGTGCGACCCGGATGATCCTGCGTTCAAGAACCCGACCAAGCCGATCGGCCCCTTCTACACCGAGGAGCAGGCCAAGGAGTTCATGGCCGAGGATCCCTCCAAGGTCTTCGTCGAGGATTCCGGCCGCGGCTGGCGCCGCGTCGTCGCCTCCCCCGATCCCAAGAAGATCGTCGAGGCCGACTCCATCCTCAACCTGCTCGACAACGAGTTCATCGTCATCGCCTGCGGTGGCGGCGGCATTCCCGTCGTCCGCGACTACGAGAACAAGGGTTGCTACAAGGGCGTTCCCGCCGTCATCGACAAGGACCTGGGCGGCGAGCTGCTGGCCGAGGACTGCGACGCCGACGTTCTGTTCCTGCTGACCGCCGTTGAGCATGTCGCCATCAACTTTGGCAAGCCCAACCAGGAGGAGCTCGAGGACCTCACCGCCGACGAGGCCGAGCGCCTGGCCGACGAGGGCCAGTTCGGTAAGGGTTCCATGGAGCCCAAGGTCCGCGCTGCCATCAAGTTCGCCCGTTCCCGCAAGGGCCGCACCTGCATTATCGGCGCCCTGGACAAGGCCGCCGAGACCATGGCCGGCCTCTCCGGTACTCGCATCCACGAGTAGTCTCTACTCTGTTGCCTCTCTTGTGGGCGCCAGGCAAAGCGCCCACAAACTAGCCTCTCTTCATGAGCCCCGCAGTCCGCTCCGACTGCGGGGCTTTTGCTATTGAGGTGACTGTTCATGAGAAGCGCTGAAGACCGCGGAAACCCGGCACTTGGGGACGTTCCTTTTCTGCCGGCATCTTGGGACAGTCCTTTTCGGCAGCGCGAGCGGTCGTCTGCAAAGACCGTCCCCAGTGGCTAGTCATTTAATGGCTGGTCATTTAAGTCTGTCCCCAATGACTAGTATTGGCCATTTAAGTCTGTCCCCAATGACTAGTAGTAGGCCCACATGGCTTCGATTTCGTTGAGGACTTCTACGACGCCCCAGCGGCGGGCGCTACGGCTGGGCGAATTGGGATCGTAGACACCGATTTGGTCGGCGTCGTCAATGCCGTAGAGGACGATGTAATGACCCACGTTGGTAAACGTGCCGGGACGCACGACGGCGATTACGGGAGCACCCGAGCGCAAGGCCTGGGCCATCGAGTCTCGGTTGTTGTAGAGCTGCGTCCCGTTAAGCCCCAGCTGCGCGGCGCCGCTCGTCATAAACGACCACTCGGTGGCACCGGTGGGGGCATAGTTGCCCGCCTCGGAAAGGGCGCACATATCGACCGGTGTCATATCGGTGCGCCCCGTTTTAAAGATGTAGATCATGGTGAGGCAGGTGGGTCCGCAGCCGTTTTGGCGGATAGTTCCGCCGGCGTAGGGCAGCTCCGACCATGCGGGGTCGATCTGGTAGATATGCGGCATGGTGCCGGCACTCCACTGCGAACGTGGGGTCGAAAAAGCAAACGAGTAGCCGGGTGCGACTGGGGCTTTGAGGAGCTTTTCCTCGGCGGTGGGCTCTAGGCCGGCAGAGCCATGCGAGGCACACGACCCCAGATACACAAATGCCAGACATGCCATGATGGAGCACAGGGCAAGACAGAGACGATGAATCTGCGGATTGGCGGCCCTGGCACGTCCCAGCGGCCGTGGCTGCTTTGCGCCGCGTCCGCCGCGGGGCTTCGAAAAGAAACGGCTGATGTGGTTGTCAGACTTTCGCCGATCGATTTTCTGCCGCCGAGGCACTTCGGCCCGGCGTTGACGGGTGCCCGAGCATGGGCGACCCGCCTGACGCGTGCTGGTATTCTGCGGCATAGACGACGAGGGGCGATCCTGCGGACGCTGCGGCCCGTCGTTGTCAGAAACACTCCTGGATGCTGGCGTGGTACGCCCGGCAAGGCGAACGTTTCGCTGTCGTTCGCCGCCGTTGTATTCGTATGCCATTTGCACCGCCTCGTCTCATGTATAACCCGTCCATCCTACAAAAAAGACGTGCAGCAAATGAGGACATACACCAAAACCTCGGTAAGCGGCATGGACGGGAGCGAGTCTGGTGCCATAAAGCGACGCCCTCCGCGAGCGATTGAGTCGCGTCATCAAAACGGACGCCCGCACCGAGTGGCGCCCCTCGCCGTTCGTCCCAAAAACGGCGCCGCTCGTTTTGCAGTTCTGCCTTCGGTCGAGCTACGAGTGGCGTTGCTGTGCCAAGGCCGTATCTTAAAGCCATGAAATAAAAAGTGCGCGGTAAAACAGGCCGTGCAAGGGGTGACGCCAAGGGGCGTCAGAAAGGAAAGGAGGGGAACAATGGCGGACAAGAACGCAGAAGTTGCAGTCGAGGATACCGGCGGCATGAAGAAAACGCTTTCGCTCTGGAACTTCTTCACCATCGGTTTCGGTGCCATCATCGGTACCGGTTGGGTTCTGCAGGTCGGCGACTGGATGGTCGTGGGCGGCGGTCCCGTTCCCGCTATGATCGCATTCCTCTTGGGCGCAATCTTCCTCGTGCCCGTCGGAGCTGTTTTCGGTGAGCTTACGGCTGCTATCCCCATCTCGGGCGGCATCGTCGAGTATGTCGATCGTAGCTTTGGCCGTACGATGAGCTACATCACCGGTTGGCTCCTGGCCCTGGGCAACGGCATCCTGTGCCCGTGGGAGGCCATTGCCATTTCGACTCTCGTGTCCGAGATGTTCGGTAGCCTGCCCGGTCTTGAGTGGCTGCGCGCCGTCAAGCTCTACACCATCCTGGGCGCCGACGTTTACCTGTTCCCGACGCTGATCGCGCTCGGCTTTGCAGTCTACGTCATCTTCCTCAATTTTCGCGGTGCCAGCTCGGCCGCCAAGCTCCAAGCCTTCCTGACCAAGGCCCTGCTCTGCGGCATGCTACTCGCCATGGGCGTCTCGCTGTTCACCGGCTCGCCGAATAACGCCATGCCTGTGTTCTCCCAGGTCGCCGGTGCTGGCGGCGGTAAGGCCGCAACCGAGGGCACCAGCCTGTTCGCCGGTATCGTGTCGGTCCTGGTTTTGACCCCGTTCTTCTACGCCGGTTTCGACACCATTCCTCAGCAGGCTGAGGAAGCAGCCGAGGGCCTTAACTGGAACAAGTTCGGCAAGATCATCTCCCTGGCCCTGCTGGCCGCCGGCGGCTTCTACATGGTCTGCATTTACTCGTTCGGCACTATCCTTGACTGGCATGAGTTTGTTAAGAGCCCGGTTCCCGCGCTTGCCTGTCTTAAGGGCATCAACATGCTCCTGTACCTGGCCATGCTCGTCATCGCCACGCTTGGACCCATGGGCCCGATGAACTCCTTCTACGGCGCCACGAGCCGCATTATGCTCGCCATGGGCCGCAAGGGCCAGCTGCCCGAGAAGTTTGCCGAGGTCGATCCCAATTCCGGCGCTCCCAAGCTCGCCTGCGTCGTTCTGGCCATCATCACCGTCGTCGGTCCGTTCCTGGGCAAGAACATGCTCATCCCTCTGACCAATGTGTCGGCTCTCGCCTTCATCTTCTCTTGCGGCATGGTCGCTCTTGCCTGCCTGCGCATGCGCTTCACCGAGCCCGACCTACCTCGTCCCTACGAGGTGCCCGGCGGCAAGTTTGGCATCAGCCTCGCCATCGCTGCCTGCGCCATCATCATCGGCCTGCTCGTGATTCCGTTCTCTCCCGCCTCCCTCAACATGGTGGAGTGGAGCATCGTGATCGGCTGGTTGGCTATTGGCCTGGCTCTCATGGCTTTCACCAATTCCCGTAAAAAGTAACGCCTAACCGGGGCGGATTGGGTGCGCGGTGCCCTCTCTCCCGCGTACCGAACCCGGCATCACTTGGGTAGCTTTGTGAGGCCTTAACCCAACACGGCCTCACCCACTATATGGATCCATAAGGAGGAACCATGTCCACTAAGTATGCAATCGTTGGCGGCAAGCTCATCGACGGTACCGGTGCCGAGCCGGTCGAGAACTCCCTCGTTCTCGTCGACGACAACGGCAAGATCGAGTACGCCGGTGTTATGCAGGACCTTCCCGAGGGCGTTGAGGTTATCGACGCCGCCGGCAAGACTGTCCTTCCCGGCCTGATCGACACCCACCTGCACTTCTCGGGCAACCTGACCGACGATGACACCGATTGGGTCATGCAGCCGCTTCTCGAGAAGCAGGCCGTCGCCGTCAAGCAGGCCTACGACTGCCTCACCCACGGCCTCACCACCGTCTGCGAGATCGGCCGCTTTGGTATCCAGATTCGCGACTGCATCGACAAGGGTGTCTTTAAGGGCCCGCGCGTTCTGGCCACCGGCCTCGGCTTCTGCCGTGTTGCCGGTCACGGTGACTCCCACCACTGCACCCAGGAGCTCAACAAGGAATCCCATCCCTGGGGCGACCAGGTCGACGGTCCTTGGGATCTGCGCAAGGCCGTCCGTCGTCGCCTGCGCGAGAACCCCGATGCCATCAAGATCTGGGCTACCGGTGGCGGCATCTGGCGCTGGGACTCCGGTCGCGACCAGCACTATTGCTCCGAGGAGATCCAGGCCGTGGTCGAAGAGGCCAAGATGGTCGGTATCCCCGTGTGGAGCCACTGCTACAACAACCACGCCGCCGCCTACGATTCCGTTCGCTTTGGCTGCGAGCAGCTGATTCACGGCTTCGATATCGATGAGCGCACCATGGACCTTATGGCCGAGCAGGGCACCTTCTTCACCCCGACGATCGCCTTCCTGCCCACCTGGTACGCCACCTATCCTCCCGTCTATGTCCCCGAGCTGCACGACAAGTACGAGGGTACCCTGGTCGAGAAGGAGCTGCAGCGCAACTATGACTGCCTGCGCGAGGCCAAGAAGCGCGGCGTCGTCATGACGATCGGCTCTGACTCCTTCTCCTTCGTCACCCCGTACGGCACCTGCTCCATCGAGGAGATGTACGAGTTCGTCGACAAGATCGGCTTCACCCCGGTCGAGACCATCACCTGCGCCACCCTCAACGGTGCCAAGATGTGCCACATCGAGGACGAGACCGGTTCCATCGAGGCCGGCAAGTGCGCCGACCTGCTGGTCGTCAACGGTGACGTCGCCGCCGACATCCACGTGCTCAACACCGACAACATGGACGTCATCATGAAGGACGGCTGGATTGTCGAGGCCGGCACCTTCGGCGAGCCAAACAAGTACAGCGCCTAAGCTACCGTTTGTCGATGGCTGGATGTAAAACACAGTTTTTGATTGCATAATGCAATGGAGAGGGTCGCTTGCGGCCCTCTTTATTGCTATCGGTGCTACGGACAAGAGGGGATGACGGTGGATCTCAATAGGCTGATTCTGGGCAAGAGTTACAACTCTACCAAGGTCTTTCGTACGGCCCAGCATGTGGTCCAGGCCATCCTACTCGGTGTTGTCGTTCCGGCGCTTATCTTGCTGCTTATCTGGGATTTAACCGATAATCCCAATCCCGTTCCAGGCGTTGTCGTTATTGCCGGCCTGGTCATGCTGTGCTTCTTCTTCTCGTATGTCTTTGTGGTCCCCGATGACCTCACATCGAGCGCAACCGACCGCACGCTCGCCATCGCATCAAAAATATTTGCCTACACGTCGCGCGGCCTTACGCCCGAAGCAGCCCTGGGTGCCTCTAAAATCATCCTGTCCGAGACCATCGCTTCTGCCATCTGCTTTACTGACGGCAGGCAGGTGCTGGCAAGCTGGGGCGAGGACTCGGCAAAGTGCCCTGCCGGAACCCCGGTAGTGCTCAAGACCACGCTCAACGTGATTGAGACGGGCGAGCAGAGCGTGTTTTCGCGTGATGCGTCCAATGAGACGGGCGGCTATTTTCCCCGCCTGCGTGCCGGTATTGTCGCGCCGCTTAGCGTGCGTGGTCATTGCGTGGGCACACTCGAGCTGTATTACCCCCGCCTGAGCAGCATCGATATGCGCCAGACGGCGCTTGCCTCGGGTTTCGCCGATCTCATTTCCACGCAGCTCGCCAGCTTTGAGCTCGAGCGCCAGGATGAGCTCACGGCCCGCGTTGAGCTCCGCGCTCTGCAGTCGCAGGTCGATCCGCATTTTCTATTCAATACCATTAGCACGATCGTTTCGCTCGTTCGAACCGAGCCCGACAAGGCGCGATCGCTGCTGATCGACTTTTCCAACTACTATCGTCAGACGCTTTCTGACTCCGATACGCTCACCACGCTCGAGCACGAGGTGGAGCAGGGCACCCGTTATATCAATCTTATGCAGGCCCGGTATGGCGACGGCCGTCTGCGCGTTTCGGTCGACATCGACTTTGAGGTGCGCGACAGCCTGGTGCCGCCGTTTATCTTGCAGCCGCTGCTCGAAAACTGCATCAAGCATGCGCAGCGCGAGACCGAGCCGCTTTCCATTCGTGTTAGGGCTTATGAGACCGATGACGGCTTGGAGATCATCGTCGAAGATGACGGCATCGGTATGAGCGAAGAAGTCTGCGCGCATCTGTTTGAGCAGCATCGCCGAGAGGAGCCCGAAAGCATTACCGCCGACGGCTCCGTCAAGCGAGGTTGCGGCCTGGCGCTCTTCAACGTGCTTCAGCGCATCCATTTCTTTTACGGAGAAGATTCTGGCATGCGCGTGAAGTCCCAGGAGGGCGCGGGAACGCAGGTCATCGTTGAGTTGAACGGCGAGCCGCATGAGCCGGCGCCGCTAACGGTGTAGCACGCGGTTGGATTGAGAGAAAAAAGAGGGGAAGCGCATATGTCCGAAGGCTGGAACATCTTGGTGGTTGATGACGAGCCCCCAATTAGGGCTGAGCTACGCTATCTGTTGGAAAAGGATGCGCGTGTGGGCCAGATTGCCGAGGCGGGCAATGTCACCGAAGCTGTGGAATCGATTCTGTCGAACAAGCCCGACGTGCTGTTTTTAGACATTACCATGCCCGGTCGCTCGGGAATTGAGCTTGCCGAGACGCTTCAGAACTTAAAGACACCGCCGGTCGTGGTGTTTGTGACGGCATTTGCCGAGTATGCGGCCGATGCCTATAACCTCGATGCCGTCGATTACATCGTAAAGCCGGTCGAGGATGCTCGCCTGTCAAAGGCGCTCGACAAGATCGAGACCGCCCTGGGCGCTCGCCGTGTCGTCCATGCTCCGCGCCAGCCTTTGCGCCTGACGGGGGATCGTGGGGGTAAAAAGGTGTTCATTCCCGTGGCGGATGTCTGCTACTTTGAGGCGCGCGCCGATTTTTGCAACGCCGTTTGCGCCGAGGGAACATATCTGATCAATGAGTCGATTTCATCGCTCGAGCGGCGCCTGGCCTCCGAGGGCTTTATCCGTGTCCACCGCAGCTATCTGGTCAATTTGGAAGACGTGCACAATGTCGAGATCGGTTCTACGGGTCTTATGGAACTCAGGCTCGATCGCGTAACCTCGACGGTGCCCGTGTCCCGTCGTCGCGCTGCCGAGGTTAAGGCGCGCCTGGGGCTTGTGTAGACGGTCCGCATGCCATCGTTTGCCGACGCGGGTTTGGCATGGCCGCGCGGTGGGCATAATGGGTGACATCGAATGAAATCGAAAGGATCATTATGCCTGCGCTTATTACGCATCATCTGTTTGGCGAGGAAAGCATCGATCGTCTGCCGCAGGGCGTCATTACGTCCGACGAGGAACGCATTGCCTTTATCCTGGGCAACCAGGGTCCCGACCCGTTTTTCTTCCACATCCTGACGCCGCGCGTTTCCGACTGCACGCTGCTGGCACAGGCCATGCATCGCTCGCGCATGTCGCGCCAGTTCTCGTGCCTGCGCGACGGCGTGTCCCATCTGCTCCCGCGCGATGCCAACTTGGGCCGCGCCTTTACGCTGGGCCTGCTGTCGCACTACGTGCTCGACCGTAATGCCCACCCCTTTGTCTACGAGCAGCAGTTTGGCATTGTCGAGTCCGATCCCGAGCTGGGGGATTCGGGCAGCCAGGTCCATGCGGTGCTCGAAAGTGACCTGGACGTGTTGATGCTGCAGCTCAAGCGCGACGGGGCCACGGTCGAGGACTATCCGCCGGCGGGCGAGATCGTCACCACCGACCGCATCAATCGCGTGGCCGGCGTGCTGATGAGCTATGTTGCCGGGCGTGTGTACGGTATCGATATCCCAGCGGGGGAGTACGGTGCCGCCGTTGCCGACATGCAGCTGCTCTATCGCGCCATTGAACCGGCGGGCTCGGCCAAGACGCGTGCAATTGCCCTGGTCGAGGGCCTAGTACACGACTACTCCCTGCTCGATGGCCTTGCTCACCGCGTGACGACCGAGCCGCCCGAGCGCACCGGCAATCTGGGCCATCTGACGTGGAAGAATCCCTTTACCGATGAGGTCTCGAACGAGAGCTTCCCCGAGGTCTTTGACCGCGCGCTGGTCGATTACGAGTGCACGGTCACCCGCTTTATCGAGACCGGCGATATGGAGGCCGTGACCAACCACGTCAATTACAGCGGTCGCGTGCTCGGCGCTGACGAAGAGTTCGACCGCGAGGAGTAGAGCTCGTGCGTGCCCCTTTGCCGAATCCTTACCGGTGCCTCTGTGCAATTGGGGTACGATGAACTGACTGCATATCGGGCGAATACGAAGGGTCCCTGTCCATGAAATACACCAAGCTCGAGCGTAACTGGGTTATGTACGATGTGGGCAATTCGGCCCTCGTGTTGCTCAACACTTCGGTGGTGCCCATCTACTTTAACGCCATCAATACCGGTGCTTCCTCGGCCGACCTGGTGGTCGCTTGGGGTAGCGCGCAGACGATTGCCTCGCTGGTCATTGCCATGCTCATGCCCATTCTGGGCGCGCTTGCCGATTACGCCGGCAACAAGATCAAGTTCTTCTTGGGCTTCTTCCTCACGGGCTTGGTGCTTTGCCTGGCGCAGGCTATCCCAATGTCCGCCATGGCATTTTTGACCGTGTACGTGCTGTGCACCATCGGCCTTAACTCTTCTATGACGTTCTATGACGCCATGCTGCCCGACATTACCACCGACGAGCGCATGGACGCCGTGTCCAGCTCGGGCTATGCCTGGGGTTACATCGGTTCCACCGTGCCGTTCATCATCTGCCTGGCGCTTATCATGGGTGGTCCCGCTCTTGGCGTCCCCACCATGCTGGCAACGCGTCTGTCGTTTGTCATCACTGGTGCCTGGTGGCTCATCTTTACCCTGCCGCTCATTCGCACCTATAAGCAAAAGTACGGTCGTGAGCGCGGTCCCGAGGACACCATCGGCCACATCGTGGGCGGCGTGTTCTCCGAGGTCGTACACACCATGCGCGAGATCGCCCACAACAAGATCGTGCTGGTCTACATGATTGCGTTCTTCTTCTACATCGACGGTGTGCACACGGTCATTTCCATGGCAACCAGCTACGGTTCGGCTCTGGGCATCGACTCGACCCAGCTGGTACTGGCCCTGCTCGTTACACAGTTCGTGGCCTTTCCGTCCGCCATCATCTACGGCAAGCTCGCCGGACGCGTGGGCACGCTCAACATGATCCTGGTGGCGGTCGCCGCCTACATGGGCATTGTGCTGTTCGCCGCGTTTTTCCTCAAGACCGCCTTTGAATTCTGGGTGCTTGCCATTATGGTCGGCCTGTTCCAGGGTGGCGTGCAGGCACTCAGCCGTAGCTACTTTGGCCGCATCATCCCCAAGGAAAAGTCCAACGAGTACTACGGCTTCTTTGACATCTTTGGGCGCTATGCAAGCGTTATGGGCACCTTTCTGGTGTCGGTCGTCACCTCGCTGACCGGCAACCCGTCGCTGGGCGTTCTTTCCATTGCTGTGCTGCTGGTCGTTGGCTTTATGCTGCTGGCCCGCCTGTCTCGCATGACTCGAGCGGCAGAGCATGCCGCATAGGAGCGAGCGGCTATTGTGCCTGTCCGCGGTACTCTTTTGGGGTTATCCGCAATAAACATTGCGACTTGCGAGCAATGATTTGCCCAAGTGGGTATGATGGAATCAGCTAGGTCGCGGGGCGTCGCCTGTGTTTGGCGGCGCCTCGTTTTTGTGTTGCAGGGAGGGAAGGCATGAACGCCACGGTTGTGATTCCAACATATTGGGCGGGCGATGATGCCCATGCAAACGCTCCCGGTGTCTATGACCACTCGACGAAGCTCAACGCCGCCAATCCCGAGCTCGATCGCTGTCTTGCTTCGCTCGAGCAGGTACGCGATATTCCGCGAATCATCCTTTTGGTGGTCTGTCCCATCTCGGCCACGGCGGATGTGTCGAAGCGCGTACGCGAAATCGTCGACGCGCACCCTACGCTCAAAGTTACCGTAGTCACCAATACCCAGGCATCGCGTATCGCCGACCGCGTAGCGCAGATTGCGCCCAAGGGTTCGGGGGAATGCGTGAGCCTGCGCGGCTATGGCGCCATCCGCAATATGGGACTTGCCTGTGCCGCCGTGCTGGGTCACGATGCCGTCATCTTTTTGGATGACGACGAGACTGTCATCGATGCCGACTTTATGAAACGCGCGACTTACGCGTTGGGGCAGCAGACGCGTCAGGGCCTGCCGATCTTGGTTAAGAGCGGCTACTTTTACGATCGAGACGGATCGCCGCTGGCCCCCACGGACAAGGTGGGCATCTGCCACCGTTGGTGGACCAAGCGTATTGAGTTCAATCGCTGGATGAAAAAGGCGCTCTCGGGTACCCGTATTTCGCGTTCAAACTATGTGTGCGGCGGCCTTATGGCCCTCCATGCCCGCGCCTTTACCCGCGTGGCATTTGACCCGTTTATCACTCGTGGCGAGGACCTGGACTACCTCTTTAATATGCGCATATTTGGCTACGACGTATGGTTTGATAACGAGTGGACCGTACGCCATCTACCGCCCGAGTCCGAGAAACGCTCGCCGCGCTTTATGCAGGACGTGTACCGTTGGTACTACGAACGTGCCAAGCTAACGTTTGCCGCGCATCAGAAAGAGCTCATTCCCGTTACAGCCGCGTCTCTCATGCCCTATCCGGGTCCGTGGATTTCGCGCGAGCTTGACGATCGCGTGCGTAAGACTGCCATGGTCCGCAGCATTTTTACCCGCGAGCACGAGGGATACCTACGCATTTGGCGCCACGGTATTGACGAGGCCAGGACCTACGCACGCCAAAACGCCGCAAGCTACCTGCGGTTCCAGAGCTTCTGGCCCAAGATTATGGATGGGCTCTGGCGTGACGCCCAGCTGACCAGCATCCTGGAGGGGACTGAATGATCGACCGCCGCGCCCAGCGCGATAGTTCAATGTCAATCTTTCGCATCATTGCCGTATCCTGCGCCATTTGTGTGCTGGTGTACTTTGTTTTTGCCCTGGCGACTGGAATCGAGCCAATCGCGACCGTGGTCGCCTGTACGCTGCTATGCATCTTCCTGTGTATCTTTATCTTTTTGACGCTCAATCCCGATTCGGTTCGCTCGCAGTACACCGAGGAGACGCTCTCGGTGGCCTCGGCCATGCTCGAGGACATTAAAGGCGGTCTGACGCAGGAGTCAGCACGTCTGGTGTGCCAGCGCATTTTGCCCGAGACACGCGCCATGACAGTTGCCGTTACCGACGAGAGCAACGTACTGGCCTGCGCGGGCGAGTTTGAGGAAAAGCTGCTGCCCAATTCTCCCATTCATACGCTCGCCACGCGCTACGTCATCGAACACGGTATCGTCCAGTCGTTCAACCGCGTGGTGGACGTGGTGGGTTCGGATGGCTCACACAACCAGGTCCCCGCTGGCATCATCGCACCCATCAAGGTGGGCGACCGCACCGTCGGCACGCTCAAGTTCTATTACAAGACCCCGCGTGCCGTCGACCGTACCCAGTATGCGCTCGCCTCGGGTTTTGCCGAAATCCTGTCCACGCAGCTCGCCATTCACGAGCTCGAGGTGCAAAAGGAGCTCACGGCCCGTGCCGAGGTGCGTGCCCTGCAGGCGCAGATTAACCCGCACTTCCTGTTCAACACGCTCAACACCATCGCATCGTTTACGCGTACCGACCCGCTGCGCGCCCGCGAGCTGCTGCGCGAGTTCTCCTCGTTCTATCGCGCAACGCTCGACAATTCGGGTTCGCTCATTCCCGTGTCGCGCGAGGTCGCACAGACCAAGCGCTACCTGACGTTTGAGAAGGCGCGCTTTGGCGAGGATCGCGTGCTGGCGACCTTTGACGTGTCCGAGGATGTCGAGGACACGCTGGTTCCGGCATTTGTGATCCAACCGATTGTCGAGAACGCCGTGCGTCACGGCATGGGTGATGCCAGTGCGCTGAAGATTGACGTGACGGTGCGCAGGGATGGTGACGATGCGATTTTGATTTCGGTGGCCGATGACGGTGTGGGCATGGACGAGGGCATCGCTGCCAGACTGTTTGACGAGCGCTCTGCCCGCCCCGACGCCAGCTCCCCGCAGGGTGGCGGCGCCGGCGTTGCCATGCACAATATTTCGGAGCGCATTCATCGCTTTTATGGGCCGCACTCCTATACGCGCGTCGAATCGGCGCCGGGTAAGGGCGCTAAAGTGCTCCTACATCTCGATTTGTCGGAGAGCATCTTCGACATTCAAGAGTAGAATAATTGGTCACGGGCTTAACGCCGGTTGGCGTATGCCCGACGTAGTTAGTTGACGAAAGGTTTTATCCCCATGCTGCGTGCGATGATTGTGGATGATGAGGCCCCGGCCCGTTCGGAACTTCGCTTCTTGCTCGAGCAGACGGGCAAGATCGGCACGATCACAGAAGCGTCGAGCGTTCGCTCCGCCATCGAGATGCTTATGGAGAGTCGCGTTGATGTCGTGTTCCTCGATATTTCGATGCCTGGCGCTTCGGGTCTGCAACTTGCCGAGGCGCTGCATAAGCTTAAGAATCCGCCGGCGATCGTGTTTGTGACCGCGTACAGCGATCATGCGGTTGAGGCGTTTGATGTGGATGCCGTCGACTATCTGATGAAGCCGGTAGAGGAAGCCCGCCTGGATCGTGCAATCGAGAAGGTCATGCAGCGCACGAAGCCCGTTGCGGACAGCAAGGTGACCATCGAGCGCATCCCGGTGGAGAAGGGCGGCCGCAAGGTGCTCATCCCCGTGGACGACATTCGCTTCATTATGGCCAAGGACGATTACTCCTGTATCTATACCGTCGACGACCGTTTTTTGTCGACGACCTCGCTGGCACAGTTCGAGGCCAAGCTCTGTGATTTTGGCTTCTTCCGCGTTCACCGCCGCTATATCGTTAACCTGGCGTGTGTTACCGACGTCGAGACGGTTCCCTCGGGCGCTATCCAGCTGGGCATTACGGGCGTCGACGAACGCGTACCGGTTTCGCGCCGTCGCGTCGTACCGCTCAAGAAGGCCCTGAGCCTCTAGCACACCGGCTCCGCAGCCCTGTAGACCAAAATCGTCTGCGGAGCCGCGGGGCTTTTTGTATGAACGCACCAAATCGTTTTGCGGAAGGGATCCCATGAACAGTGCAAGCGCCAAGCGTATCGACATCATCTCGGACACCCACGGTTATCTGTCGCCCGCGCTTTTAGATGAGTTGAGCGGCGCGGACCTGATTATCCATGCCGGCGATCTTACGTCGGAGATGGACTACGAACATCTGCGAACCATTGCCCCCGTGCGAGCGGTTCTGGGCAATAACGACTACTACCGTGATTACGGCCCCGAAGTGGACCGTCTGGCGCTCTTTAGCTACGAGGGCCTTAAGTTTGCCGTAGCCCACTACCGCGAAGACCTCCCGGTGGGATCCGTGGACGTAGCCATCAACGGTCACACCCATGTAACCAAAGAGGCCCAGGTGGGCCGCTGCTTGGTCCTCAACCCAGGCAGCGCCAGCTACCCCAGGGGCACCCGGGGCCCCACCATGGCCAGAATGCTCGTCAAGGACGGCAAGGTCTTAAGCGTCAAGTTTATTGACTTAGACTAACCGCAACAAAAACGGGGGATGCACAATGCATCCCCCGTTTCCATTTGAGCCAAAGGCCGAGCTTCAACAAGAACAATCAGACCAACCCCGCCGAGGAGCACGCGGGCTAGCCGCGCAGCGGCGCACGCCCGCAAAACTGGTTGAACATAGTGACGGCAGGGAGGGTCTCCGGGGCCGGCTGGCGCGGGTTACGTTTGTCGCGAGTTCCGCACGCAAAGGAAAGCACTTAATGTGCTTTCCGTCTTGCGCAGGACTGTAGAGCAGCAAACTTAACCCGCGCCAGCCGGCCCCGGAGACCCTCCCGGAGGGACCCAAAAAATATTTTCAAAAAAGTTGTTGCGCGGCGAACAGACTTCTGTGTATACTAATCCCCGCAGCGCACGCGAGCGGAAACAAACGCGAACGACTGCCTGGGGAGTTAGCTCAGTTTGGTTAGAGCGCCGGCCTGTCACGTCGGAGGTCGCGGGTTCGAGCCCCGTACTTCCCGCCAACGCAATTAAAGCCACGTCTTCGGACGTGGCTTTTTGCGTTTAATAGGACAACCGCTCGGCCGTCCCTTTCATTCTGCTCCTTGTTTCCGAGATGCGGAAATGAATTAAGTATATCGGTTTAAACAGGGGGGTTTGTTGCGCAACACTCGTTCAACGAAACAGGGGGTTAGGTTATACTAAATTCCACTGCAGGCCTAATCTGATGCAATTTGCTTTGGATTCGACCTTCAGCGGACATCTAATTCACTATTTGGTTGTCCCGGCGGTTATTTAGCGTCTCGACGTAAGCTCGGCCCCGGAGCCCGTTCGAGCTGTTCGTATTCCTTGAAAGGGGAAACATGGACATATCGAGGAAGACTGATTATGCCCTCCGCATGCTTGCGATGCTTGCCGAGGAGCCGGAGCGTTTGCTTTCTGTTCGCACTGCTGCCGAAGAGGTCAATGTTCCGTATTCGTTTGCCCGTTCGATCCAACACGGTTTGGTTCAGGCCGGTATTGTGGAGAGCCTGCGTGGCGTCCACGGCGGTATGCGTCTTAAGGTCAACCCGAGCGAGGTCACTATCCGTCAGGTCGTCGAGGCCGTTCAGGGCCCTATGGTTATGAATGATTGCACGGCACTCGATGGCGACTGTGCACGCAGGGGCACGTGCTGCTATCATCCCCTGTGGGCTGGGGCCCAGGCGCTGATGCGTGACTACCTCGATTCCGTTTCGCTGGACGATGTCGTCGCTCGCCGCCAGTTCCCCGCCGTCGATCCCAAGTTCGCCGACCGCGACGCCTTTCCCGAGTATGCCGTTTGCGCGTGTGCTTGCCGGGAGGAGTAGCGCCGCATAAGGAGCATAGCT
This sequence comes from Collinsella sp. HCP28S3_E9, assembly GCF_052065455.1. Taxonomy (NCBI): domain Bacteria; kingdom Bacillati; phylum Actinomycetota; class Coriobacteriia; order Coriobacteriales; family Coriobacteriaceae; genus Collinsella; species Collinsella sp. HCP28S3_E9. Next base: position 21,697 of record NZ_JBQHTZ010000013.1, on the reverse strand, counting down.
ATGATTCAGGACCCCTTTCGTTCGATGATTCGTTCGGAAGGGGTTCTGCGTTATCGCGACCTTCCGTGGCGCCGCACGCGCGACCCGTACATCATCTGGCTTTCCGAGGTCATGCTGCAGCAGACGCAGGTTCCACGCGTAGAGACGCGCATGCCGGCATGGCTCGACCGCTTTCCGACCGTGCATTCTCTCGCCCAGGCCGCTCCTTCTGATGTTTTGGACGCTTGGCAGGGCATGGGCTACAACCGCCGTGCTTTGGCACTCCATAAGGCTGCGCAGCGACTCGTGGAGGACTGGGATGGGGAGTTTCCGCGTGATACACGCGACCTGGTCGCGCTGCCCGGTATTGGGCCCGCAACGGCGCAGGGCATTCGGTCGTTTGCGTTTGATCTTCCGGGAGTGTACCTGGAGACCAATGTGCGCACGGTCTTTCTGCATCACTTTTTTCCTGACGTTCCGTCTGTTCCCGACCGCGAGCTGGTGCCGTTGATCCAGGCGGCCTGCCCGGCGGCGCCCGGTGCGGCGGCGGATGAGGCCGCTCCCTTTGCCGTGCCGCTCGACGATGCCGATACGCCGCGCGCGTGGTATTACGCGCTGCTGGATTACGGCGCGTATCTCAAAAAGACGCTGCCCAATCCGTCTAGGCGCTCGGCGGGCTACAGCCGCCAGTCCAAGTTTGAGGGCTCGCGTCGGCAAAAGCGTGCCCATATCGTGCGCATGCTGCTTGCAGCCCGCGACGGACAGCCGGCGGGCATAACGCTTGTTGAAGCTGTTGCAGGCGTTAACAAGATGGAGGCCGCAGCGGGTCGCGAACCGGTTGGTTGCGATTTTATTGCGGGCATTCTTGCCGACCTGGAGCGCGAAGGCTTTTGTCGTGCCGAAGGCGAGCGCTGGCTGAGTGTGTGATGACGCGAATTTGCAGAATAGGATAGTAAGGTTTAGATTCTCGGCATGAGGGTATCCTAAAAACAATGCCGCTCAAAGTCTGTGGGCGGCGCGTATTGAAGGGAAGTACACCTATGGATTTTGAGAATTCTCAAACCAAGAAGAACCTCGAGACCGCTTTTGCCGGTGAGTCCCAGGCGCACACCAAGTATCGTTACTATGCATCCAAGGCCAAAAAGGACGGCTACGTTCAGATTTCGAATATCTTTGCAGAGACGGCGGGCAACGAGTCCGAGCATGCCAAGCTGTGGTTTAAGTACCTGCACGACGGTGCTGTTCCGGATACGCTGGACAACCTGCGCGATGCTGCCGCGGGCGAGAACTACGAGTGGACCACGATGTATGACGAGTTCGCCAAGACCGCCGAAGAGGAGGGTTTTGCCGAGATCGCCGCGAAGTTCCGTGGCGTTGGCGCTGTCGAGAAGGCTCACGAGGAGCGCTATAACAAGCTCGTCGAGCGCATTGAATCGGGCGAGGTGTTTGAGCGCGAGGGCGTAAAGGTGTGGAAGTGCCTGAACTGCGGGCACCTGCATGTTGGTGCCAAGGCGCCCGAGGTGTGCCCGGTTTGCAACCATCCCAAGGCGTACTTTGAGGAGCAGGTGGTGAACTACTAGCGCGTGGCGCTGGCTGCTGCGGAGCGCAGGGCGGGGAATACCTTTGCCTCTCGCTCACGGCTCCGCAGGGCAACTGCCGGCCTCGCCGCTCCGGGCGTCAGAACCGCGGCGCATCCCTTTCCCTCTCGCTCACGGCTTCGCAGGGTCGCGCGAGGCAAAGGCATGCGCCGCGGTTCTGACGGCGCGGGCTTGCCAACGAGTTTTGGCTAATAGATTAGTTTGTGTGCCGCCCCTTTTGGGGCGGCACGTTTTGTTTGGGGTCCCTGTCTTCACAATTTCTGTCAAGCTTTTGGTTGGGTTTTGGTCGGATGGCGCAAGGGCGAGAGGGCAAAAGATTGCTGGCGAAAAAAGCTCAAAGAAAGTGCTGGTAGGGGAGTTGTTGAACTTTTCGACAGTTTTCTGACAAAAGAATCTTTGCGGCTATTGCCGCGGATTTCATTGCCGCGGCCGCGATGGTGCGGGATGCTGGGCGCAAGCATCGAATGCTCCTATTGAGGAGGCCAACATGGATCTGTTTCTTGAGACCCCGCAGCAACAAGCCGAGCGCATGCTGCGCCAACAGCAGCGGCTTATGGAGATGCAAATGCAAGGGGCAGCCGTCCAGCCTCCTGCGCAAAACGCCGCGCCCGCGGTATCGCCTGCGGGTGAGGTGGACCCAGGAGCCTATTCCGTACAGCAAGATTCATATGCGCAGGAGCTTGCGTTCGACAAGCGTCGTGCGCGTCGCCGTCGCTGGGCCCAGCGCCTGCGTACGCTGGCGATGATCGTGCTGATCCCGTTGGGACTCGCGGCAATCTTCTTGGCCTCATATGCCCTTACGTGCATTCTCAACGGCGCTTCGCCCAGCGAAGTGCTCCAACATTTAACAGCTCTCGGCCAGCGCCTGGGCGATGTCATAACAACCATCCGCGCCGGCTGGGAGAGTTAGCTTGCCAGTATTCATAGCGCAAAGGTAACTTGATGCGCCGCCGGCCACGCGCTGCATATGACAGGGTAAGATTGATTGCGGTTCGATTATTGTTCGATTGGGTTTGTTGGGCGGAGTCTATGTCTGCTGTTGATATTGTGCTGGTCGTGATCGCCTTGGTAGCGGTAGGAGTGGCTGTGGCTTGCGCCCTGCAGCTCAAGGGCCTTCGCGCCGAGCTGCGAGAGCGCAGCGATGGCGGTGCAGAGGCGCTGGCGGCACTCGAGCAGGCCAACAACGCGCTCGATGCCCTGAACGTCGCGCTGGCAGAAACCCGCCGCACGGCCAATGCCATCGCGCAGCAGCAGACGACAGATGCGGCCGTGGAGCAGCAACGCTACCTGAACATCGCACGCGAGTTTTCGCAAGCTGGTGACCGGATGGATGACCTGCGCCGCGAGACGGCCCAACAACTCGGTGCCAACCGCGAGGGCATCGAGCACCGCCTGGACAAGGTGCGCGAGACGGTCGATGCCCAGCTGGGTGCTATCCGCAAAGATAACAACGTGCAACTCGATCAGATGCGCGCGACGGTGGACGAGAAGCTCTCCCGCACGCTCAACGATCGCCTGTCGGCATCGTTTAAGCAGGTGAGCGACCAGCTCGAGGCCGTGTACAAGGGCCTGGGCGACATGCAGTCCATCGCCACCGGCGTGGGCGACCTTAAGCGCGTGCTGGGCAACGTAAAGGCGCGTGGCATTTTGGGCGAGGTGCAGCTGGGTGCAATCCTGGCGGACATCCTTACGCCCGACCAGTATCTGGAAAACGTCGCCACCAAGCCCGGCGCCTCGGAGCGCGTTGAGTTTGCCGTCAAGCTGCCGGTAGACGAGGGCGATCCCGTGCTGCTGCCGATCGACTCCAAATTCCCGGGTGACGCATATGAGCATCTGCTCGACGCCCAGGAGTCGGGTGACGCTGAGGCCGTCGCCGCTGCGCGCAAGACGCTCGACGCCATGGTCAAGCGCGAGGCCAAGGATATCTGCGAAAAGTACCTGAGTGTGCCGGCAACGACCAACTTTGGCATTATGTTCGTGCCGTTTGAGGGGCTGTACGCCGAGGTTGTCAGTCGTCCGGGACTTATCGAGACCCTGGGTCGCGACTATCACGTCAACGTTGCCGGCCCTAGCACCATGGCGGCTATCCTCAACAGCCTGCAGATGAGCTACCAAACGTTTAGGCTGCAAAAACGCACCGATGACGTGCTGCGCGTGCTTTCTGCCGTCAAGGCCGAGCTGCCGCGCTATCAGGCGGCGCTGCGCCGCGCCCAGCAGCAAATCGAGACCGCGGGAAAGACGGTCGAGGGCATCATCACCACGCGCACCAACGTCATGGAGCGCAAGCTCAAGGACATCGACGCGCTGGAAGACGCCGACCAAGCTGATGAGATCTTGGGACTCACGCCCGCGGGCCTTCTCACAGACCAAGAAGACGAGGAATAATTAGAACAAGACGGTGGGGCGACGGCGCAAATGCGGGCACCCCGCTGCTTTTCGCATCGTGCTTGCTTGAAGTGCGCTTTAGTATGCAACAATGACGTTTAGCCCCGCCAGATGTGAAAGGAAGCCCATGTCACAGAGAAGCACCAGTCCGCTCAAACGCTCAACCGTGCGCCGCACGCTACAGCGTTTTTGGGACGTCACGCGCACGCAGCCGCTGATCGTCTTTCTCTCGGTGCTCTCGTCGGCGGGCTACATCTTTTTGCTCACGTTTGCCAACACCTACGTGATGGCGCTTATCGTCGACCGCGTCCAGGCCGGCCCCGTGGCGGGCGACCGGGTGTTTGAGGTCTTTGGCCCCTACATTCTGGCGCTCGTGCTCGTTAACCTGGTAGGCCAGATCCTCTCCAAGCTGCAGGACTACACCGTCTACAAGCTCGAGATTGCGGGTAACTATCACTTGGCGCGATTGTGCTTCGACACGCTCTCCAATCAATCCATGACATTCCACACCAGCCGTTTTGGCGGATCGCTTGTGAGCCAGACGAGCCGTTTTATGAGCGGCTACACGGGGTTGGTGGACGTGACGGTGTATTCGCTCATCCCCACTGTCACCTCGGTTGTCTGCACGGTGGCGGCGCTCGCTCCGGTGGTGCCGACGTTTACCGTGATCCTGGTGGGCATTATGGTCGTCTACATCTCGTTTGTCTGGCTCATGTATAAGCGCATCATGCCGCTTTCGGCCGCGACGTCCGCCGCGCAGAACAAGCTGTCGGGCGTGCTTTCCGACGCGGTCACGAACATCCTGGCCGTCAAGACCTGCGGGCGCGAAGACTTTGAGCGCGACCTGTTCGATGCTGCCGACCGCGCCGCGCGCGACGCCGAAACGGTTTCGATGCACGCCATGATGCAGCGCAACTTTACGACCTCGGGCCTTATCGTCATTACCATGGCCGTGGTGAGTGTGTTTGTGGCGGGCGGCAACGCGTGGTTTGGCATCTCGGCCGGCGCGCTCGTCATGATCTTTACCTATACGTACAACCTCACCATGCGTCTGAACTACGTAAGCTCCATGATGCAGCGCATCAACCGCGCGCTGGGCGATGCGGCCGAGATGACGCGCGTGCTGGACGAGCCGCGTCTGGTGGCAGACGACGAGAACGCTCCCGAGCTCAAGGTGGGCGAGGGCGCGATTGATTTTGAGCACCTGAGCTTTGCATACCGCGACGCCGCGGCGGGCGAGAGCGTGTTCGACGACCTGACGCTCCATGTGGCGGCGGGTCAGCGCGTGGGCCTGGTGGGCAAATCGGGCTCGGGCAAGACGACGCTCACCAAGTTGCTGCTGCGCCTGGACGACGTACAAGGCGGTCGCGTACTCGTGGACGGTCAGGATGTCTCGCGCTGCACGCAGCAGAGCCTGCGCCGCCAGGTTGCCTACGTGCCGCAGGAGGCGCTGCTGTTTCACCGCTCCATTCGCGAGAACATCGCCTACGGCCGCCCCGACGCCACCGACGAACAGATCCGCGAGGCGGCCCGCTTGGCCAATGCCCTGGAGTTTATCGACCGCCTGCCCCGGGGCTTTGACACCATGGTGGGCGAGCGCGGCGTTAAGCTTTCGGGGGGCCAACGCCAGCGCGTGGCCATCGCCCGTGCCATCCTTACCGACGCGCCGATTCTGGTGCTCGACGAGGCGACCTCTGCCCTGGACAGTGAGTCCGAGGCGCTGGTGCAGGAGGCGCTTGAGAACCTGATGCGTGGCCGCACCTCTATTGTGGTGGCACATCGCCTGTCCACCGTGGCGGCGCTCGACCGCATCGTGGTGCTGGCGGACGGCGAGATTGTCGAGGACGGTACGCATGCGCAGCTTGTCGAGGCAGGCGGCGAGTACGCAAGCTTGTGGGGCCGCCAGACCGGCGCATTTTTGGAGGCGTAAAGACCCCATACGTGGGACAATCGTGCCCATAGGTAGGTTATGCCGCTGATCCGAGGAGTCGTTATGCCACGCGAGACCAATGCCGCCAAGCGCGAGCGCGCCGTTGAGGTGTGCGAGCGCCTTAACCGTCGCTATGGCCCGGTTGAGTGTTTTTTGGACCACGAGAATCCCTATAGGCTGCTCATAGCGGTGTTGCTCTCGGCGCAGACGACCGACGCGCAGGTCAACAAGGTGACGCCGAAGCTGTTTGCCCAGTGGCCCACGCCCGAGGCCATGGCGGGGGCGAGCGTTGCCGATGTGGCAGATACCATTAAGTCGCTCGGCTTCTATAAGAGCAAAGCCAAGCACGCCGTGGAGGCCGCACAGATGATTGTCGCCGATTACGGCGGCGAGGTGCCGGCCGACATGAAGGAGCTTGTCAAGCTGCCGGGCGTTGGGCGCAAGACGGCGAACATCGTGCTCAACGTGGGGTTTGGCATTGTCGAGGGCATCGCGGTCGATACGCACGTCAACCGGATCGCGCACCGTCTGATGCTGAGTCCCAAGACGCACGCCAAAGAGCCGCTCAAGACGGAGCAGGATCTGCTCAAGATCTTGCCGCACGAGTATTGGGAGTCGGTCAACCACCAGTGGATCACCTTTGGCCGCGAGATCTGCGACGCCCGCAAACCTAAGTGCGACGAGTGCCCGCTGGCAGATCTTTGCCCCAGCGTACGGATGGTGTAATAGCTTTTTGCAAACTTTTTTGCAAAAAAGTCTCAAACCTTAGATATAGCTTGGTTGCGCAACCTTTTGAGTTTTTTCTCGGCTTGAATTAACCATGCAATTCAAATGTCTTCTTTCGCGAAGTGGTCGCGGAGAAGCAAGTCGGGAAAGGACGACCACATGAATAGGAAGCTTAACGCTGCTATCACAGCCGGTCTGAGCTTGAGTATGGTGCTTGGCTCTACGCCGGTAACCGCTATTGCTGCACAGGTCCAGCAGCCTGCTGCCAAGAGCGCAACCGAGGCTAATGACTGGTGCGTGCTCAATGTTTACGATGAGGCAGATGGCCAGCAGTTACTGGGGATTTCGGTTCAAAAGGGCCAAAAAAAGGTAACTGAGGCGCTCGAGGGTAACGTGCCTGCGAAGCCTGGCTACAAGATTGGCTACCTCTACACTCAGAGTGGTTTGCAGTTTAGCTACGACGAAGCAACGAATACCTGGTCTGGCAACGAGGCTACGGTGAACGACAACATGGATCTCTATGTACACTTCGTTGAGAAGCAGGAGACCCCCGCGGAGAAGCGCACCGTCCTCGTCCAGTACTTCGACGAGGGCTACGATCCCATCATCCGCGTCGTCGACTTCGAGGGCTCCACTACTTGGATGAACCAGAAGCCGATGGACAAGCCTGGCAAGGTCTTCGTCGGTTGGAAGTACACGGGTGCCGACGATAGCGAGATCATCAAGCCTGGCCAGCCTCTTAACTACACGGATGAGAGCGTCAACCTGCAGGCCGTCTGGGCCGACGCCCCGGTCGAGTACGCTACCGTGACCTTCTACGACGAGGGCGACCAGCCGATCGGCAACGCCACCTATCAGGTCGGCTCCTTCAATTGGGATGCCATCACGCCCGCTCCCAAGGACGGCAAGGTCTTCGTCGGCTGGAAGTACACGGGTGCTTCCGACGACCAGATCATCGACTTCGCGACTACCCCCATCCTGGCCGACGTTTCTCTTCAGGCCGTCTGGAAGGACGCTGCCAAGGAGACCCACACCGTCAACTTCTATGACGAGGGCTACGATCCCATTATCCAGCTGGTTGATTTCGCCGGCTCCACGACTTGGATGAACCAGACTCCCGCCGCCAAGGACGGCAAGGTCTTCGTCGGTTGGAAGTTCGTTGGCGCTGATGACAGCGAGATCATCCCCGCTGGCACCGAGCTCAAGGCTGACTGGAATGTTCAGGCTGTCTGGAAGGACGCCGAGGCTGCCGTCCACACGGTGACCTATTACGACGAGGGCTACGAGCCCATCGGCTATGGTGAGATCCGGGCCGGCCAGTTCAACTGGGATCAGGTCAAGCCCGCTGCCAAGGACGGCTACACCTTCGTCGGCTACAAGTTCACCGGCGACACCGATGACCACATCATTGACTTCTCCAAGACTGCTATGCCCGACGCTGATGTGTGCCTGCAGGCTGTTTGGCAGAAGAATGCCGAGCCCACTCCCGAGCCGACCGAGAACGAGCATACCGTTACGATCTATGAGAATGGTAAGGTTAGCACGGTCAAGGTCAAGGATGGCGAGAAGCTTTCCAAGCCCGCCGACCCCGAGGCTGTTGCTGGCTACGAGTTCGTCGGTTGGTCGACTTCTAAGTCCGAAATGGCTCAGTATGACTTCGATCAGCCTGTGACCGGCGACCTCACCATCTACGCTATGTTTAACGCTAAGAAGGAGACCGTCGAGAACGGCAAGGCCGAGGATTCTAAGAAGCAGGTTGCTGCTGACAAGAAGGACGAGGCTAAGGCCGAGAAGAAGGACGCCGCTGCCCTTCCTACCACTGGCGACCCGATCTTTGTAGTGACCTCAGCTGCTTCCCTTGCCGGCGCCGTGGCTGCCGCCGTGGGCATGTACATGACCAAGCGTCGCGAGCACTAATCTCTGCTAGTGTTTACCTCAGGGCTTAATTAGCCCAAACCTGATAGCCGCGTGGGGACCCGACCCCCACGCGGCTTTTATGTTTTAGTTATCTTGCGTAAGTTTTGTCGGCTCCTGCATCCGTATTTAGATGTCCGCGTCATATAAAGGAGCGCCGCTGCGATGTGTGCAGCGGCGCTCCTTTGCGTTGATTCTTATTGTATGTGCTCGGCCCTAGGCCAGCGCGCGTACGTTTGAGGAGATCTTCAGCACCAAAAACTCGGTCGAGGAACCCAGCTTGAGCAGGTCGCCGTCGTGGATAGGAATCTGACTGTCCTCGTCATCGGCGGTGCGCAGCGAGCGTGGTTTTTCGATAACGGTGGTCGTGCCGTTGCGTGTCACCAGCACCGTTCCGTTGGTGGAGTGCAGTCCGCTTGCGAGCCATGTGCCGTTGGAATACGCCACGCGCAGGTGCCGGCGGGATACATCGGGTCCTACGTTGGTGATGGCGTTTTGGTCGTGTGCAAAAGAGCCTAGTACCGTACCCTCGGGATCGAGGCTCAAAGGATAGATCGGCGGCAAGGCCGAGCCGTCTTTCGAAAGCCTGAGCAGCCCCAGTTTTGCAGGAGGCTCGTTGACCTTGCGGTTAGTGCCTTGTGCCTGGACGACCTCGGCGGTCTCGAGCGTGCCAAAGGTCTGGGCCAGTTGCGTTATGGCAAAGTCTTTGACCTCGGAGGCGGCGGCATTGGGATCAGCCAAGCATCCGCAGACCGTTAGCGCAAGGAGCTCCAAAAGGCGCCGGTCGCTTTGCTTGAGTCCCGGCATGACGGCGATGCGGTCAAAGATATTGCGCAGGATGGAACCATCGAGCCCCCAGTGTTCGAGCGACGTTGCCATGCGCTCGAGGGCGCGCGTCGTAATGACTTGCTGGCGAGCGTTGGCGGCCGCTGGACTGCTGCTGCTGCCGATTTTTGCAGCGGCAGCCAAGTTCTGGACGCTCTGCGAAAAATCGGCAAACATCTCGGGGTCGATCTTGTCGGTACCCGGAACGACGTGCACCACGCGTCGCGATAGAAACGTCTTTTCGGCAATGCGAAACCTAGGGGCCGGTTTGGCGCCCAGCGGCTTGTCCGAAACCAAGATACGCGCCGCTTCTCGATTATTGATCTGCAGGTCGCACTTAAGGAAATCAAAGAGCACCTCGGAAGGTGTTTCCGCGCGCATGATGCGAGGCTCCTTTCTGGTATCCGGTGAAGGTGTTAGATGCAAAAGCCGGGTAGGACATAGGTCTTTTGGTCTGGTTTGTTTCCGGGCGTTGCCCAGCTAAACACGTCGCCATCTTTTCCAACGCGGTTAAAGTACGTCGAGTTGGCGCCCTCGCTGCAGTCGGCGCTGGGGGTGCGCTCCCAGTAGTAGATCTTTTTGCCGGCGACGGTGCGGATCATGGCGTCGTTGGTGGTCAGACCGCTTACGCTCTGCTCGCGATAGAGCTGGTACTGCTCGCCTTCTCCGCTGTAGAGGGTAGAAAGGTACTCGTAGCCTTCTGCGAACGTTTCGGGCGCCTGGTAGCCGCACAGCTCGCTCATGGACGGCAGCCACAGCTTGTCATCGGTGACGGTGATGCTGGAGGCGTCTTTGGTGCCGCCGGTGTTGTTGGTGAGCTTTCGCACCGAGCGAATCTGATTGCGGAGATCGTCGGGCAGCGTGGCCATGCCCTTGTCCGCCAACCATTCGCGAAGCGACGATTGCTCCCAACCGCCCGTCGCGGCGTGGTCGTTTACGGCGCGCATGGCGATGGGGGTACGGAACATAAAGGTGATGCCAGCGGGAAGGCCGTCATCGGTGAACGTGTCTGCCTTAAAGCCCACGATCTGGACTTGTGCCTTGGTCCCGTCGGAAAGCCTGACGGTCTTGGTGTTCTCGTTTTTGAGCGACTGCTTGCTGTTTACCAGGTGGTAGGTTTCGGCAATCTCGAGCACCTTTTTGCTGGAAGATGTTTCTTGGATTTTGCGGGAGATCAGGGCGAGTTCTTCCCAGGTGTAATCGTCGAGTGACGGCTTGATGCCGTGCGCCAGGTCGATAAGCCCCCAGCATCCCGTGGCAATGGCAGAGCCTGCTATGCCGGCAACGCAGACGCCGCCGAGCACGAGCGCAGCGCGACGCGAGATGACTGGGTGGCGCGTCTGAGCCTTGTCGGAGCAGGAAGGCTTCGGTTGCTGGCTAATGTCGATCGGGGTGGGCAGCGGCGTGCGCGGCTCAAAATCGATGTCTTTAATCCAGGCATCGAGCTTGCCGACAATCGTAGACAGCGGCGCGCGCTGGGACTGCTCGTTATGGATACCGCTCATGATGACATCGACAAGCATTTGGTCGCCGGGTACGCGTGCCTCAAGCGGCTCGTGCTCGTGCTCGATCTTGTACAGGTAGGGCGACTGGTCCATATGCTCGTTTAGGCGATATGGCGTGTGGCCGGCATAGAGCGTGTAGAGTACGCTGCAGAGCTCGTATGTATCGATGCTGGGCGACGTACGCAGCGGTGCCAGCTCGGGGATGTCGTTGGAGAGCATCTCGGGTGGGGCGAACTCGGGGGTGCCGTTGCGCCAGATGCCGGTGGACATGGTAAACGAGGGGTCTGAGCGCTTGATGCTCGAGCTGCCCAGATCGACCAGGCAAAGGTCAAAACTGCAGTGTGCAATCTGCTGGGCAAGGGACCGGAGCGTCGTGCGAATGATGATATTGCGCAAGGAGATATCACGGTGTACAAACGGCGCATCGAGCTTTTGGGCACCCAGGAGAATCTCTCCCAGGCGTTTTCCAATCGCGGCGACGGTGTTTGCGGGAATGTGGCCGCCCTCGGCGGGGTCGGTTAGCTCTGCCGCAGCATCGCGAAGGGGCAGGCCTTCAATCCACTCCATAACGATGACCGGTACGGAGCCGGTATAGCCGTAGCCATAGGTTTTGGGAAAGCCGTCCAACAGTGAGACGGCTGCAAGATTGCGATACTCCTCGGTAAGCGTCTTGATGTCCGAGGGGCTGACGGCGGAGCCGTCTTCATCACAGCCGCTGAGGGGCCACAGCGTCTTGAGCGCAAAGGTCTCGCCCTCGGTGTTGGCGACCTTGCGAAGATGGTGGGAACCGCCGCCGACTGCCCCGCAATCCAACAGGGTGGTAAAGCGGCGAATAGTATCGGGGTCTTCGGTGGTCGCAAACATGGCGTTTGGTTCAAAGGGGGACAACGCGATGATATTCATATCCGTGTCGTACGTCACGGGGCGATCCTTTCGAGAAAAAAGTGCATGGCGATAATGTTAGTGAAAAGGTAGCGCAACCGTTGCCTTAATCGAAAAGGTGCCGTTATTTGCATGGGTTGATGCAAATAACGGCACCTTGTGCGTCGAAGATGTGTGGGCGGGCTAGTCTGTGATGCGAATGACCAAGAAGCGCGTCGTGGCGCCCAAGCAAAGCGTGTCTCCGTTGTGAATCTCGACGGGGGTGTTGGCAAAGTTGGCGGGGCGCTCGCGTCTAGGCGGTTCGATAGCATGTCGGCAGCGATCGACGCCCGAGATCAAAAACGATCCGTTGGTGGAGCCGAGGCCCTGCGCAAGCCAGCGTCCGTCTTGGAGCCAAATGCGCAGGTGCTGACGCGAGACATCGGAATCGACGTCGGTGATGGCGTTCTCGTCGCTCGTCAGCGACCCGATAATGCTGCCCACCGGGTCCGTGGTAAGGGGACGCAACGGCGGTCGTGCCGAGTTGCCCACGACGCGCAGCAGCCCCAGGCGAATGTCTCCCGTGGGGCGCGCGGTTGTCGAGAAAAATGAGGTGACGGTTGTCTCGACCGTGCCGAGTGTCGAGAGCATCTGGTCGGACACAAAGGACTCGGTGTATTCGATGGCGCGGGCGGGGTCGCCAAGGCAGCCGGTAACGATAAAAAAGACCAGATGGATGTAGAGGCGGTTTTTAATGTCGCTATCGTCAGTGGTCTCGATGCGCTCGACGCCGTTTTTAAAGAGCATGCCGTCGACGCCGCAATTGGTAAGGGCATCCTGCATGTCTGGGGCGCACGATTCCATATAGCGTTTAGCGACCCTGCACAGCGATTGGGGGTCGGAGCCTCGGTTTTGTATGATGAGGTTAAGTATCTGGCGCGCACTTTGTTCAAAGGGCGCAAACAGCGACTCGGGAAGGTCACCGGGTTTGGCGTGAACGATTTCGCGTGAGATAAACGACGGGACCATCAAGCGTTCGGAGATGAGGCGTCCACCGTAACGGGCGTTGCCGTCCATGAGAATTTGCGCGGCGTTACCGTTTTTGATGCGACCGAGTGACTTGAGCCCGGTGTACAGTGCACAAGATGGAGTGTCGGCCATTTATTTTCACCCCCCCCCTTCATCAAAAAAGTGACATTGAATACGCAATTATCCTCAATTATAGGCGCTTTGCAGCTCGAAATGCTCGCCATGGGGCGCGGACGGTGTAAATTGCTGCCAGAAGACATCAAATTAAAAAGCGGAAAGCGGATTAATTAGCTGGGAAACGCGTTGGCAAGACCGTTGTGGGCAACATTTGGCATGATGTCGCTTTGGCTTTTGGTCACGGGACCGTGCGGTACCATAAGCGTCAACGAACTTTGACGCACGACCCGCCGAGCTTGCCCCGGCGGGCTTTTGGCGTTGCGATGCCGGAGGAACAGCATGCTCATTCACCGTATAGCCGCGCAGCTCTACACTGCCGAGGCCTTGCAGACCGTCGAGGCCGGGCTCGACGCCGGCGAGGATGTGACGCTGGCCGTGTCGCAGTCGGGCCGCACGCTTATGGCGGCTGCTCAGTTTGCGCGCCGCCCGCGCCCTACGGTCTACATTGTGAGCGGCGAGGACGCGGCCGATCGCGCCGCGCGCAGCCTTGCCGCCTACGTGGGCCTGGCGCACGTGTGCCGCTTTCCCGAGCGCAAGGACTATCCGTGGCGCGAGCAGGCGCCCGACGATGCCGTGGTGGCGCAGCGCTGCGAGGCTCTGGGGCGTATCGTGCGCGGGGACAACTGCATCATGGTTGCCTCGGCCCGTGCATTGCTGCGTTGCGTGCCGCCAGTCGAGAGCCGCTACTGGGAGTCCACGACCTTTGCGGTGGGCGAGGAGATTCCTTTTGACGAAGTGCCGCAGCGCCTGGTGGGCATGGGCTATACCAATGCCGGCGCCGCCGACGCACCCGGCCTGTTCCGCGTGCACGGCGACACCGTCGAGGTATTCCCCGCACAAGAGAAAGCGCCCGTGCGCATTGAGTTCTTTGGCGACGAAATTGATCGCATTCGCCGTATGGTGAGCTCCACGGGCCAAACCATCGGCAACGAGGACAGCATCGAGATCTTCCCGTGCCGCGAGTTGGCGCTTACCGACGAAGCCGTTCACAACATGCACGTGGCGCTCTATCGCGCAAGCCAGAGCGACAGCAAGCTGGCGGCGCTGCTCGAGATGGTTGATGCGCGCATCGTCACACCCGAGCTCGACCGCTTTTTGCCGGTGATGTACGGCCAGACCGTGAGCCCGTTGGCGCACGTGAGCGGCAAGGCGCTTGTGGTTCTGTCCGAGCCGCGCTCGCTGTTCGACGACTGCCTGCGTGCCTACGAGGATATCGAGGCGCGCGCCGGCGAGGCGGGGATTGACCGCTTGGACGGCCTGTACGTGCGCGCCCAGCAGCTCGACTTTGGTGCTCAGCAGCGCCTGAACTACGTGAGCCTGATCCGCGCCGGCGGTGCGGTTACGGCAGAGCTCAAGATTGAGCAGCCGGCTATCGCAGGCTCGGACAACCGCTTTATGACGCGCGTTCAGGAAGTCGTGGGCAAGCGCTATGCCTGCGTGTTTGCCATTCCCGACCGCGGAGCGCGCGAGTCGATGGAGCTCACCTTTGGCGACGAGGGCATTACCTTTGAGGAGTCGCTGACGGCCGCCCCCGAAAACGCCGGCGTTATTGGCGAGCGCGTACGCGTGGCAGCGGCAGATTCTGCCGACCGTGCTGCCCGCCAGGAGGCCCATGCCTCGATCCGCGAGCGCCGCGTCGACGCACTCAACGCCCGCTCGCTCGAGGCGGGCGCCGCCCAGGCTGCCGCCGGTGCTGCCGTACCCACCATCTCGCGCGGACGCGTGACCTTTGTGGATGCTGCCCTGCCGCAGGGCGTGGTGGTGCCCGATGCCAACCTAGCCGTGTTCTCGATCGCCGATCTCAATGCCCGCATGGACGCCAACCGCGCGCGCAGCCGTCGCAAGGTGGACATTACGCAGATCACGTTTCCGTTTAAGCCGGGCGACTACGTGGTGCACGCTACCCACGGCATCGCGCTCTTTAGCGAGATCGCGCGCCAGGAAGTGGGCGGCAAGGAGCGCGACTACTTTTTGCTGGAATATGCCGACGGCGACAAGCTCTACGTACCGCTCGAGCAGGTCGACCGCATCACGCGCTATGTTGGTCCCGACGGCGACAAGCCGCGCCTGACTAGGCTCAACACCGCCGACTGGACGCGTGCCACCAACAAGGCGCGCAAGAACGCCAAAAAGCTGGCATTTGACCTGGTCGATCTGTATACGCGCCGTTCTTCGATTACCGGTATCGCCTGCCCGCCCGATACGCCCGAGCAGATCGAGATGGAGGAGAGCTTTCCTTACGACGAGACGCGCGACCAGCTGGAGGCTATCGCCGATATTAAGGCCGACATGGAGGCGCCCAAGCCCATGGACCGCCTGCTTTGCGGCGACGTGGGCTTTGGCAAGACCGAGGTCGCCCTGCGCGCGGCGTTTAAGTGCGTGGACTCCGGCCGTCAGGTCATGGTGCTCTGCCCCACGACCATTCTGGCCCAACAGCACTACGAGACCTTCTTTGAGCGCTTTGCCCCGTTTGGCCTCGAGGTCGAGGTGCTCAGCCGCTTTCGCACGCCGGCGCAGCAGAAGCGTGCGCTCAAGGCGTTTGCCGAGGGCACGATCGACGTGCTCATCGGCACGCACCGCCTGCTTTCGGCCGATGTGAACCCCAAGAACCTGGGTTTGGTGATCATCGACGAGGAGCAGCGCTTTGGCGTGCAGCACAAGGAGCAGCTCAAGAACCTGCGCGAGCAGATTGACGTGCTCACGCTTTCGGCAACGCCTATTCCGCGAACCATGCAGATGGCCACGAGCGGCGTGCGCGACATGAGCCTGATCACCACGCCACCGACCGGGCGCCGTCCCGTGATCGTGCACGTGGGGGAGTACGACCCCGACGTGGTGAGCGCGGCGATTCGCCTGGAGGTGGGCCGCGGCGGCCAGGTGTACTACGTGTCCAACCGCGTCAAGACCATCGACGACGCCGTGGCACGCGTGCACGAGGCCGCGCCCGAGGCGCGCGTGGGCGTGGCGCACGGCAAGATGAGCCCGCGCGAGGTCGAGGACGTGATGATCGAGTTTGCGACCAAAAAGATCGACGTGCTCATCGCCACGACCATCGTGGAGAGCGGCATCGACAACGCGACCGCCAACACGCTCATCATCGAGGATTCGCAGCGCTTGGGTCTGGCGCAGCTCTACCAGCTCAAGGGCCGCGTGGGCCGTTCTGCCACGCAAGCCTACGCGTACTTTATGTTCCCGGGCGAGCTGCCGCTCACCGAGGAGGCTACGGCGCGCCTGACCGCACTCTCCGAGTTCCAGGACCTGGGCAGTGGCATGCGTATCGCCATGCGCGACCTGGAGATTCGCGGCGCCGGCTCGCTCATGGGCGCCGAGCAGCACGGCAATCTGTCGAGCGTGGGCTTTGACCTGTTTACGCAGATGCTGGGTCAGGCCGTGGCCGAGGCGCGCGGCGACGACGATGCCGGTGTGGAGGCGGCGAGCGTGGGCATCAACCTGCCGGCCGACTACTTCTTGTCCGAGGAGTACCTGCCGGCGGTGGATCAGCGCGTGCTCGTATACCGTAAGCTTGCGGCGGCCGGGGACCTGGAGAGCATCGACGAGGTGCAGGAAGAGACCGAGGCCGCGCATGGCGAGCTGCCGTTGGCGGGACTCAACCTGTTCAATCGCGCGCGAATCCGCATTCGCGGCGAGCGCCTGGGGCTCGAGAGCGTTACGCTCAGTGGCGGTCGCATCACGTTTTTGGGCGTCGACGTTCCCAAGAAGGTGGCCTATGAGCTTAAGACCCGCTATGGCGCGGTAAACTTCCCCAAGAGCCGCAAACTGTCGGTGCCCTACAAGGCGGGCGCCGGCGTGGGCAGCGGCCTGGGTCGCGGTCTCGACGCCAACGACGGCACCGGCCCCGTGGCCGCGGCACTCATGCTGCTGCAGCAGCTGGGCACGTCCGACGATGACTAACGGGTCGACGCCGTAAACGCCCCATTTGGGCAATCTGGTTCCATCGAAAGGAAAGCATGTTCGGGTACATCTATAAGAAAGATGCCGCTGCTATCGCGGTTATCCTTGCCCTCTGCCTGGGCGTGGGCAGTTTCTTCGATTATCAGATCTCGAGCGCGCTGTTCAACATCGGCAGCGTGTACGGCCGCTTTATCGAGGCGACCGGCGAGCTGCCGTTTGAGCTGACGGCGAGCGTCGCGGGCGTTATGCTCGTGCGCGCGGTGCGTCCCGACTCCAGGGGGAGCAAATGGCTCGCCGTGCTCGGCATCCTCGTCAATGTTGGCCTGACCGGCTACGAGATCGCTTCGTCCCTGAGGGTTGGCGGCAAACTCATCGCGGCTCAGTTGGTGCTGACGTTTGTGCTGGCCATCGTCGCCAACCTTATCGTCTATCGCCTCACGCGCACGACCGAGCCTGATGAGCTCACACGCTGGGCGCTCATGGTGCTTGCCGTGTGGGTCGCTCAGGCCATCATCCTCAACGTGATCGTCAAGCCGCTGTGGTCGCGCC
Source organism: Collinsella sp. HCP28S3_E9 (assembly GCF_052065455.1). NCBI lineage: Bacteria > Bacillati > Actinomycetota > Coriobacteriia > Coriobacteriales > Coriobacteriaceae > Collinsella > Collinsella sp. HCP28S3_E9. The sequence goes on along the minus strand of NZ_JBQHTZ010000013.1, from coordinate 4,307 downwards.
CGCGCATGCGCGTGGTCGAGGTGACGCCGGGGCTCGAGTTTCAGCCGTGGTGGGTGATCGGCAACCCCGACAAGCGGGCCTATATTGCCGCCGGTGTAGCCAAGGACGGCTTTAAGTCGTTTGCGAGCGGACACGCGGCGCACGCGGCGATCGGCCTTATGCTCGCCGGGCTTCCCGCAGCGGCCTTTAAGGAAAAGCCGTCGCGCCGTCGTGTGGTCTTTTGGACGGCGGCTGTGGTTGTGGCGTTCGTCGCGTTTGGCCGCATCGTGATCGGAGCGCACTTTTTGAGTGATGTGAGCTGCGGTTTTGCTCTGGTGCTGGCACTTGAGTGCCTTGCCGCGCGCATTGCCTATCCCAGCGGCGTACAATAGCTCCGTTTGAATCATCTGGCCGATACCCGGTAAGAGAGGATTGCCATGCTCGCGTTTAACAACGATTATTCCCACGGCGCACACCCGGCGGTGCTGCAGGCGCTCGTCTACACCAATATGGAGCCGCAGCCCGGATACGGTACCGATGCACATACCGAGCGTGCCAAGCAGCTTATCCGCGAGGCCTGTCAGGCCTCCGATGCCGACGTGTTTTTTCTGGTGGGCGGCACGCAGGCCAACGCGACGGTGATCGACATGCTGCTCGCGCCGTACGAGGGCGTCGTTGCTGCCGAGACCGGCCACGTCGCCTGCCACGAGGCGGGCGCCATCGAGTTTGGCGGCCACAAGGTGCTCACCATCCCCGGCTACGAGGGCAAGATGCACGCCGAGGACCTTGAGAACTATATCCAGGTGTTCTACGAAAACGAGAGCTACGAGCACACGGTGTTCCCGGGTGCCGTGTACGTGAGCCTATCGACCGAGTACGGCACGCTGTACTCCAAGGCCGAGCTCGCGGCGATTCACGCAGTGTGCCAGAAGCGCGAGATTCCGCTGTTTGTGGATGGCGCCCGCCTGGCCTATGCGCTGGCGGCCGATGAGTGCGACATCACCCTGCCCGAGCTGGCGCAGCTGTGCGACGTGTTCTACATCGGCGGTACCAAGTGCGGCGCGCTCTGCGGCGAGGCTGTGGTGTTCTGCGGTATGCACGCCCCGGCGCATCCCATTCCGCGTATCAAGCAGCATGGCGCGCTGCTTGCCAAAGGCCGCCTGACGGGCGTGCAGTTTGAGGCTCTTTTTACCGATGGCCTGTATTTTGAGATTGGGCGCCAGGCGATCGAGACGGCTCAGGCGCTTCGTCGCGTGCTGCACGAGCGCGGCTACCAGTTCTTTTTGGAGACGCCGACCAACCAGCAGTTTGTGATTCTGCCCAACGAGGACATGGCCCGCATTCGCGAGCATGCCTCGATTGAGTACTGGGAAAAGTACGACGAGACCCACACGGTGGTGCGCTTTTGCACCAGCTGGGCCACGACGCAGGAGGACATCGACGCGTTGGCGGCTGTCCTGTAGCCTGATGTAGTGACAAGGGGCTGCCCTGCGCCTGAGCTTGGCGCAGGGCAGCCTTTGTTTTTGAGGGGGAAGGGTTGTATGACCGAAATGTCCGAGCCGACGATTCGCCTGGCGACGCCCGACGATGCGCCGGCGTTGCTTGCCATCTATGAGCCGTATGTGCGCCATACGGCGATTACCTGCGAATACGAGGTGCCGAGCGTTGAGGAGTTCGCCGGGCGTATCGAGCGTACGCTCAAGCGCTACCCGTATTTGGTGATGGAGCTGGACGGGCGTCCGGTAGGCTATGCCTATGTGAGTCCGCTCAACAGCCGCGAGGCATACGACTGGTCGGTCGAGACGTCGATCTACCTGGCGCGCGATGTGCGCCACGGCGGGCTGGGCCGCAAGCTGCACGATGCGCTCAAGCAATGCCTGATTGCGATGGGCATCACCAACATGTGCGCTCTCATCGCCGTGCCGCACGACAAGGACGACGAGTACCTGACGCACAACAGTCAGGATTTCCATGCCCATATGGGCTACCGCCTGGTGGGTGCCTTCGACCGCTGCGCCCAAAAGTTCGGTCGCTGGTACGACATGTGTTGGATGGAGTTGGTCCTAGCCGAGCGCACGCCCAACCAACCCAAACCAACCTGGTTCCCCGACCTCCCCAAACCTACCATTTAGGGACAGGTTTATTTTGGCAGGTTAGCCGATGGGTTCGGTGTATTTGGCGCGGTCGGTGCGTTGGATGCGCTTGGAGACATGGAGCGGTCGGCCGTCGGTGTCGTAGACGTAGTCGGTGATCAGGATCAGCGCCTGCCCGCGCTCAACGTTGAGCAAAAACGCCTCGTTTTGCGAGGCGTAGCACACCTCAAAGGTCTTATGCCCCTGTGCCGGTGCGCGATGGAACTCCTGTCGCAGCGTGGCGTAGAGCGAACCGTTGATATCGCGATCGATGAGCGTCTCGAAGCTTGGCGGCAGGTAGGTGGTCTCCAGGCACAGCGGCGCGTCGTCCAGGTAGCGTAGGCGGACAAGTTTGACGAGCTTGCTGCCCACGGCGGCGTCAAAGAACTTAGCTATGCTGCCGGCCGCCTTGGCAAAGCCCGAGTCCACGGTGCGGGTGGTGGGCTTCATGCCCTGGCCTTCGACGTGCTTGTTATAGAACTAAAACCCCTGTTTTTTCTGGTGGAGCGCGGGGTTGGCGCCCACAAAGGCGCCACGCCCGCGCTCGGTGCGCACCAGGCCCTCATCAACGAGCACCTTAAGGGCGTGGCGTACGGTGCTGCGTGACAGCCCCGATTCGTCCATGAGTTCCATCTCGGACGGCAGCTTGTCTCCGCGCGCATACGTGCCGGCAGCGATGCGATCGCGCAGCGTGCCCGCCAAGCGCTCGTATTGGGTCAGTTTCTTTTTAGATGTGACGCCCATATTGCCAACCTATATCTAACCTGTATGCTTACCTAAGCAAGCATGTATTTAATAAAACAATAAAACTGCTGTTAGCGAGCTACCGAAAACCGCAGCAGCAAAATTTCTAAGACAAATATAGCATACAACTAGTCGACATAACCAAAACATGTATGTAACTTGTATGCCTGTGATGAGCATCAAACGAGAAGAAAGGCTGATGCACGATGACTACTCAGGAACAGGTTAAAGATGTCGTCTCCCAGGTTTTGGCCGACAAGGCAGACAAGGGCGGCATCAAGCGCGTCGTGTGGATTGGCGCCGGCGGATCCAACGGCGGTAACTATCCTGCCCAGTACTTTATGGAGCACGAGGCCACGCAGGTCGTGAGCTCCAGCTACACCAGCAACGAGTTCGTGCACGCCACGCCCGCCTATGTCAACGAGAACACCTTGGCCGTCGTCGTGTCCATGCGCGGCACCAAGGAGACTATCGTCGCCGCCCAGGTGGCCAAGGACCACGGCGCCAGCACCATCGCCATCTATGTCGACGAGTCCGCCCTCACCGAGGTCTGCGACTACAAGATCCAGTACGACAGCCTGGCCGTCGACGAGTCCTGCATGGGCCGCACCAACTCCGCCGTCGTGACCATGATTGCCATGGAGCTCACGCAGCAGACCGAGGGCTATGCCGAGTACGAGACCGCTATGGCCGCCTTCGACTTGGTCGACCCCATCTATCGCAAGGCCGTCGAGTACACCCGTCCGCTCGCTGCCAAGTGGGCCGAGCAGAACGCCGACAAGCCCTGCATCAACGTGATGGCTCAGGGTCCGCTCTTTGGTGCCGCCTACGTCTTTAGCATCTGCAACGTGCAGGAGATGCTACAGATCGACTCCTGCACCATCAACACCTGCGATTTCTTCCATGGCCCCTTCGAGATCCTGGACAAGCGCACCTCGCTGTTCCAGCTCATCAGCGTCGGCCGCAGCCGCTGCAACGACGAGCGCGGCATCCGCTTCGTCAACCAGTACGGTGGCGAGCGCGTCTATCAGCTCGACGCCAAGGAGCTCGGCCTCAACGACATCAAGGACAGCGTGAGCGAGTACTTCAACCACCTGATCTTCGCGCCGATCCTCAACAACGTCTACATGCGTGCGCTCTCTGCCGTCACCCACAAGGACTATATGACGCGCCGCTACATGTGGAAGCTCGACTACTAGGAGTTACGCGGTTTTGCCAAACCGCGTAACGGCTCGACGCTGCAAACCCGCCAGAGCGGCAATCTGCCTTTCAGCTTCAGCGGCATGACCAGAAGGTCAATGCCGCTTCGCTTCAAGGCACCTTGCTCGCTCTGGCGGGTTTTCGCTCATATGACCCAATCCGCTGTCAAGAGCCACAATGGCCCCGCCGACCGCTTGCAATCGGTCGGCGGGGCCTGCCGTTGAACCCGTCCCGGTCCGCCCCCGGCATGTC
>NZ_JBQHTZ010000012.1:0-86149 GCF_052065455.1 Collinsella sp. HCP28S3_E9 | reverse complement strand
GCGGCGCGGCTGCGCCTATGGCACTTCAACATCATTGTCGCAGCCCCGACCCGCGGTCACGAGCGGGGGCTCCTATCTTTTTAGTGCCCTCGGATTGGGTCATAGTGTCTGACGTTGCCAAAGCATCGGCGTCGCCTTGGTCCAGATGTGGCAGTTGAGGACGTTCCCTTTCTGCCGGCAGTTGGGGACAGTCCTAGTCGTTGGGGACGCTCTTAAACGACTAGTCATTCAGGAACGTCCCCAATGACTAGTCGTTTAAGTACGTCCCCAATGAGTATGTAGGGGAGCAGATTTTTCCGTTCGGCGATTTGTGGCTTGAAAAATGTATATAACGACTATAACGTAGTATGAAACATATTGGAAACAATACCGAGGAGGCTGCGTTGAAGAAAAGCAATCTGGGCTATGTGCTGGTGCTGATCGCCGCGCTTATGTGGGGCAGCATCGGAATCTTTGTAAACGGCATCTCGGCCATGGGTGTTTCGTCTCAGAGCATGGCGGCCTTTCGCTTGTTGGTCGGAGCGCTTATCTTGGCGCCGGTCCTGATGTTTATGGGCTGCCGCCCGGGTGAGGGGTCTACCGTGGCTCAGGGTCCGCTGACCCTGTTCAAGGCAAGCCCTAAAGAGCTTGTTCCCTGCGCGCTTGTCGGTATCGTCGGTTTGGCCGCCGCCAACACCTGCTATTACGAGTGCATGGGCGAGGTGGGCATGTCCACGGCCTCGGTGCTGCTCTACACCTCGCCGGTGTTTGGCGTCATGCTCGGCCGCGTGCTTTATCGCGAGGACGTGACCCCTAACAAGCTCGTTGCCATTGTCTTTAACATCGTTGGCTGCGTGCTTGCAGTGACCAATGGCGACCTTTCCGGTTTTCATTTTTCGGTTTGGGGCGTCACGTCGGGTGTGATTGCAGGCCTTTGTGGTGCGTCGCTCGCGGTGTTTAGCCGAATAGCAACCAAGACGGTCCACCCGCTGGCTGTCACGTTTTGGGGCTTTGTTTTTGGCGGTGCGGTTATGGCAGCTATCGCGGCTCCGTGGCCGGATGTCGCCGCGGCAATGTCGCCACAGCTGCTGCTGTTGTTCCTTGGCTTTGGACTCATCCCCACAGCCGTGGCTTACATCTTATATATGCAGGGTCTGTCCATGGGGCTCGAGACGTCGAAAGTTCCCGTCGTAATGTCATTCGAGACAGTTGTCACCGTACTGCTGGGCATTGGTGTCTACGCCGAGCCCGCCGGCGCGATCAAGGTCCTGGGCATCGTGCTGGTGCTCGCGTCCATCCTGATCATGAACACCGACTTCTCCAGGCTGCGCAACAGTGTGTTTGTCGGTCATGTCATTGAGAGCATGACCTTTAAGCCCAACGCGTGGTGGACGGAGAAATCGCAGGACATGGATCTGTTTAAGGAACGCACCGGCATCGCGCTGGAGCCCACCGTACAGGAAAGTCCCTGGTACTTCGTGCGATAGGGAATTGCGTGCGGCATCCGACCTGGGGTTATCCAGCCAGTGCCCGCCTACCCAGCCCCAACGTTTCGAGTACGTTAAACCCGTAAACGGTCGATTTTTAACCGCGAACGGTCTTTATACTAATTATCAATGTAAGTAGCGTATAAGACGTTATAATGACCATAACGAAAAGGAGGAGGCAAGATGAATCAGATCATTCTCGCATCTCATGGCGGCCTGGCCGCAGGCGCCAAAGACACGCTCGAGATGGTTCTCGGCGACGTGTCGAACGTCCACGTCGTGTCGCTTGCTCGTGACGACAAGGAGCCCATCACCAATAAGGTGGACGCCATGATCGCCACGTTCAACGCGGACGACACCGTCTATGTGCTGACCGATATGCTCGGCAGCTCGGTCAACAACAGCATGGTCGAGCTTTCCAAGAACGGCACGAAGTTCACGGTTGTCAGCGGTTTCAACATCCCGCTGGCGCTCACGCTCGCTATGAGCCCCGCCCCCGTCAAGGGCACCGAGCTCGCGGCCCTCATCAACGAGGCCCGCACTGGTCTGACCAACCCCAACGCACCGGTCGAGGCCGTCGCGGCTCCCGCCAAGAAGGCCAAGGCGTCCCATCACAGCTCCGGTCCCGCCAAGATCGTCCTCGCACGTCTTGACTACCGTCTGCTGCACGGTCAGGTCGTCTTTACCTGGACCACCAAGGTTCAGGCCGAGCGCATCATCGTCGTCGACAACGCTGCCGCCAACGATGACATCAAGAAGGGCGCTCTTAAGCTGGCCAAGCCCCAGGGCGTGCGCCTGAACGTCTTCACCGTCGAGCGCGCCCTCGCCAAGATGGACAAGCTCAACACCCTTGGCGAGCGCGTCATGTTCGTCTTTGGCAACACTGCCGAGATGCTGCAGTTCTGCCAGGGCTACAAGCTCGACGCCATCAACCTGGGCGCCACCGCCAACCACGACGGTGCCGATCAGGTCGGCGGCAAGGACAGCTCCGTCTTCTTCGACGCCACGCAGAAGGCCGACATCAACCAGCTGCTCGACATGGGCATCAAGCTCTATGTCCAGCAGACCCCCACGTATCAGAGCGTCGACATCGACGCCAAGCTGTAGTCAACCAGGCTTTTGCCTGACTGAAAGGAGAAGGGTATGAATACGTTCATCAGTGCGGTGCTCGTCGGCCTCGTCGGCGTGTTCTGCATGTGGGACTCCCGCCTGCTCGGTCGTCTTAACTTCGAGCAGCCCCTCGTTGGCGCTACGCTCGTCGGTCTGCTGCTGGGCGATGTGCCCACCGGCCTTGCCGTCGGTGCCGCCGTCGAGCTCGTGTCCATGGGCCTGGTGCAGGTCGGTGCTGCCGTTCCGCCCGATATGGTCCTGGGCGGCATCGTGGCCGCTGCCTTTGCGTGCCTGACCGATGCTTCCGCCGAGACCGCCATGACGATCGCCATCCCGGTCGCCGTCCTGGGTCAGCTCCTCGGCATCGTGTTCCGTTCCATCATCGCCGCCCTCACCCATGTGGCAGATAGCGCGATCGATAACGGAAAGTTCAAGACCGCCTACCGTATGCACATCTGCGTCGGCACTGGTCTGTACGCCGTCATGTACTTCCTGCCGATCTTCCTCGCCGTCTTTGTTGGCACCGACCTGGTTCAGGCCATCGTCAACATGGTTCCCGAGTGGCTGTCCACTGGTCTTAACGTTTCGACCAAGATCATGACCGCCTACGGCTTGGCCCTGCTGCTCACCATGATGATCAAGAAGGGTATGACTCCGTTCCTGTTCATCGGCTTCCTGCTCGCCGCTTACCTCAACCTGTCCGTCATCGCGGTCGCTCTGATCGGTGTGTGCCTGGCTGTCGTCTTCATGGGCTTCAAGTTCAACGGTTCCCATGCAGCCGCCGGTGTCGATTCCGACTACGATCCGCTCGAAGACGACGAAGACTAAGGAGGAACACACTATGGCAACCGCAACCAAGGACGTGTCCCTGAACAAGAAGGTCAGCCAGTTCTTCTGGCGCTCCTGGGCCATCCAGGCCTCTTGGAACTACGAGCGTCAGATGAACATGGGCTTCCTCTATGGCATGGTTCCCACGCTCGATCGCCTCTATCCGGATGAGTCCGACCCCAAGCAGCTCGCTGCCAAGAAAGAGGCTTACCACCGTCACATGGCGTTCTACAACTGCACTCCGCAGACGAGCGCTTTCGTCCTGGGCCTCGCCGCCTCCATGGAGGAGGAGTACGCCAAGGATCCCGAGAACTTCGATCCCGATTCGATCAACGCGGTCAAGACCTCCCTCATGGGCCCGCTTTCCGGTATTGGTGACTCCTTCTTCCAGGGCACCATCCGCGTTATCGCCTTTGGTCTGGGCGTTCAGCTGGCTCAGCAGGGCTCCATCATGGGCCCGATCCTGGCCATGCTCATCTCCATCGTGCCTTCCGTGCTGATCACGTGGTTCGCAGCCAAGATGGGCTATCAGGGCGGCCACGAGTACCTGAGCAAGCTTCAGGGCGGCGACCTCATGGAGAAGCTCATGTATGTCTGCGGCATCGTGGGTCTTATGTCCGTGGGCGGCATGATCGCTACGCTGATCGGCGCCACCACCCCGCTGCAGTTCGCTGACGGCACCGTCGTGATCCAGGACATCCTGGACGGCATGATGCCCCAGATGATTTCCCTTGGCCTCACCGGCCTTATGTACTGGCTCATCAAGAAGAACGTCAACACCGGTTGGCTTCTTGTGATCGCCATCGTGGGCGGCATCGCCCTCTCCGCGGCCGGCATCCTGGCCTAGTCGCGCCCAAGCGTCTAACCGCTTTCCCCGGGGAGCCTGCCTGGCATCCCATACCCCAGGCAGGCTCCCATCCCTAAATGTGTCAAAGGGACAGTCCCTATGTCACATCTTCAATGGGCCGGCGACTCGGTCCAAATCACGGTAATCCTGCGCACGTCCGGCAAAGTGGCGCCGCAAAAATCGAAAGGAATGTGTCAGATGTACGAGATCGACCTTAACCTCCCTAAGCAGATCGTCGCTGATGTCCTGTCCAACCACGAGATCCACAGCGTCGCCTTCGTTGGCTGCGGCGCTTCCATGTCCGACCTTTACCCCGCCAAGTACTTCCTGGCCAACAACACGGACAAGCTGAACGTTCAGATCTTCACCGCAAACGAGTTCAACTACGACACGCCTTCCTGGGTCAACGAGCACACCTTCGTGATCACCTGCTCCCTCGGTGGCTCCACGCCCGAGACCGTCGAGGCCAACAAGACCGCCAAGAAGCACAACTGCCCGGTCGTCTCCCTCACCAACAAGGCCGGCTCCGCTCTGACCGTCGACGCCGACCACGTCATCATCCACGGCTTCCACGCCAACTACGCTGCCAAGTGCGAGAAGCCCGGCTATGCCATCGCTCTTGCTCTCGAGATCCTTCAGCAGACCGAGGGCTATGACCACTACGAGGACATGATCACCGGCCTCACCAACGTCTTCGACCTCTGCGAGAACGCCGCTCAGTCTGCCAAGGGTCTTGCCAAGCAGTTCGCTCAGGACTTCAAGGACGACAAGATGATCTACTTCATGGCTTCCGGTGCCTCCGAGAAGATGGCTTATTCTCACGCCGCCTTCCTGTTCACCGAGATGCAGTGGATCGACGCCGCCGCCTACAACACCGGCGAGTACTTCCACGGCCCGTTCGAGGTTTCCACCGAGGGTAAGCCCTACGTCTTCTTCATGTCCGATGGCGCTACCCGTCCGATGGACGCCCGCGCCCTCACCTTCCTTAAGCGCATGGGCGCCAAGGTCGCTCTGATCGACTCCAAGGACTACGGCCTGGCTGACGCCGTGCCCGCGAGTGTCGTCACCTACTTCAACCCGCTGCTGCACCTCGCCGTGATGCGCGAGTACGGCAACCAGATTGCCGAGGCCCGTCAGCACCCGCTGACCATGCGTCGCTACATGTGGAAGCTTTCCTACTAATCACAAGTAAGTAGACCTTACGGGTTGATTGAGAGGGGATGGGGTTTTCGCCCCGTCCCCTTTTTTGCTTTGGGGGCGTGTTTGTCGCGCCGCAAACCCCAGATAAAACCTACCAAAATAAACCTGTCCCTTTTTGGCAGGTGGAAGGAGATGCGTATGATCAAGGCAGTGCTGTTTGACATGGACGGCGTGCTGGTCGATACCGAGTGGTTCTACAACCGTCGCCGCGTGGCGTTTATGGAAGAGAAGGGGTTCCACTTTGACGAGATCCCCGACCTTTCGGGGTCTAACGAGCCGGCCATTTGGAAGGCGCTGGTGCCCGACGATGTTGAGCTGCGTGAGCGCCTGCGCGTGGAGTACAAGCAGGTCTACAGCCCGCACCACCCCGTTCCGTATGCCGAGCTTCTCAACGAGCAGACGGAGCCGGTGATGCGTGAGCTGCATGAGCGCGGCGTGAAGTGTGCCATCGCGAGCTCGTCCTATCGCGAGCTGATCGACGAGCTGGTGGAGATTGCCGGCATCGCCGACGTGCTGGACTACACCATCAGCGGTCACGAGTGCAGTGCGTTTAAGCCCGACCCCGAGATCTACCAGCGTGCCATGGAGGCGCTGGGGGTGGAGCCTTCCGAGTGCCTGGTTATCGAGGATTCGCCTCTGGGCATCGAGGCTGGCAAGCGCTCTGGCGCCCGCGTCCTGGCGCTGCGTCCGCACGAGGGCGTCAACCTGGACCAGTCTGCCGCCGACGTTGTCATCGACAATCTGTGTGACATCCTACCTGCCATTTAGGGACAGGTTTATTTTGGCAGGTTTTATCTGGGCAAATGCCGAATTCGCCGTGAAGGGATCGCTCTCTTCACGGCGTTTTTCTTTTGAGCGGCCTCACGGTCCTTCTGATGGTTGTCGAGAGAGGGTGAATTGAGGCGCCCCCGCACGCTCCATGCTACAATCGCGGGCATGCCCCACAACTATATCTGCCTTCGAAAGGAGCCTGCGTGGCGGATGCCATCGATCAGCTCACGGACCGCGTGCTCGTACTCGGCCGCCTCACCATCGTCCGCCGTGCCATTACTGCCGTGGCAGTCACGGTCTCTGCCGTTCTCCAGACATTTCTGATCCAGGCGTTCATTCGGCCCGCTGACCTGCTTCCGAGTGGTCTTACCGGCGTCGCGGTCCTTCTCGATCGCGTTACCTCGCTAGGCGGCGTTCACATCGACATCTCGCTCGGTATGCTCGCACTCAACATCCCCGTGGCGCTCCTATGCTGGAGCGGCATTAGCAAGCGCTTCGTCATCTTCTCGATGATGCAGGTCGTGCTCTCGTCGCTGTTCCTCAACGTTTTTCACTTCGCTCCATTTTTGGGCGACAAGATCATGCTCATCATTTTTGGCGGCGTGGTCTCGGGCCTGGGTGCTGCCATCGCGCTTAAGTCCGGCGCATCCACCGGCGGCACCGACTTTATCGCGCTGTGGGTTTCCAACCACACGGGCAAGACCATCTGGGGCGTCATCTTTGGCTTTAACTGCTTTATCCTGGCAATCTTTGGTTTTATGTTTGGCTGGGACAAGGCGGCGTATTCCATTGTGTTCCAGTTTATTTCGACCAAGACCATCGACAGTTTCTATCATCGCTACGATCGTGTGACGCTGCAGATCACGACGCGTAAGGCAGACGAGGTCATGACTGCCTACGTAAACCATTTTCAGCACGGCATTAGCTGCGCCGAGGTCGTCGGCGGATACAGCCGCGAGAAGATGTACCTGCTGCACACCGTTGTCTCGACCTACGAGAGCCAGGACATTATCAGGCTGGTATGCGAGGTTGATCCCGGCGCCGTGATCAACGTGTTCCACACGCTCAACTTTGTGGGCGGTTGGTGGGGTGGTCATGTCGACGAACCCATGCCCACGGCCGTTCCCGATCCCGACAAGCCCGCACGCATGGCCAGCAGGCAGGTGCGCCTCAGCGAACAGGACAGCTTGCAGCAGGACGACGGCAAGTAAGGTATTTGGCATTTTGCCGGCTCTGCTCAATCCTGTCCCTTTTTGGTAGGGAGGGTGTATCGTTTTATCGTTATGAGGTAACATAAAAATAGACGTTATATACGTATTTGTTATTCCGATATTTCGATAAGAGTGATTAGATATGCCTGCACCCAAAAATGCGCCGCTGTACCAGCAGATTTACGACGAAATCAAGGATTCGATCGAGAAGGGTGTTTATGCACCCAAGGAGCGTATCCCGTCCGAGCTTGAGCTTGCCGAGCAGTACGAGGTGAGCCGTATTACGGTGCGCCGCGCCGTAGAGGAGCTGTGTTCCGATGGCTATCTGGTTAAACAGCAAGGCCGTGGCACGTTTGTCTCCACGCCGCACATCAACCGCCAGTTTCATGCCTCGATGCTGCAGACGTTTACCGCGCTGTGTGCCGACAATGGCATGAAGGCCGGCGCGCATGTAATCGATCGCCAGATCGTTCCGGCGCGCCAAAACGAGATGGAGTTCTTTGGCCTGCAGAAGGATGCGCTGCTGCTGCATATCAAGCGCGTGCGTACGGCCGACGGCGAGCCCATCTTTGAGGAGAACATCTTTGTGCCCTTTGACGCCTACCGTGAGCTGTTGACGGCCGATCTTGAGGACAAGTCGATTTTTGCCGAGGTCGAGCGTGTTGGTGGAACGCCGATTGCCTCGGTTGGCTACCGCACGGTCGAGGCCGTTCGCGCCAATGCCGAGCAGGCGGCCGAGCTGGGCATCGCTCCGCACGATCCGCTGCTCAACCTGCGTGCCGGCTTTACCGGTCCCAATGGCGAGCCGGTTTTGCTCGGCAAGCAGTACTACGTGGGCAGCCGCTACGTCATGGTCATATAAGTTACGCGGTTTTACCAAACCGTGTAACGGCTTGACGCTACGCCTTTGGTTCCGCCGTTCTAACGAACGGCGGACCGGTCGACGCTGCAAACGCCCCTAAGCGGCAATCTGACGTTCAATCGTCGGTCGCGTACAAAAGTACGCTTCCCTCCTCTTTCACGTCACCTTGCTCGCTTAGGGGCGTTTTCGCTGACTTATGCTCAACCAGCGACGTTTCCGCGCTTGTCAAGAATGTCCCCAATGACTACCCACCGTTTTTGGCCTGTGTACGGGTTCAAAGTGGGAGATTATCCACGCTCGTTCCCATCGGATTACATTGCCCGTGGCCGGCAGCCGTGCGGCACCGGTCCGCGTGGCGGCGTATAATCGGCGGCAGATGACTTGGACGTTAGGAAACCATGACCGATAGCATGCAGCAGATGGCGCTCGATACGCTCGGCGCCTATTTTGGCTACACCTCGTTTCGCCCGGGGCAGGACCGCATGGTCGATGCGATCCTTGCCGGCCGCGATGCGCTGGGCGTTATGCCCACGGGCGCCGGCAAGTCCATTTGCTACCAGGTGCCCGCGCTCATGCTGCCCGGTATCACCTTTGTGGTGAGTCCGCTGCTGTCGCTTATGGAGGATCAGACCCGTGCATTGCTCGCGGCGGGTGCGCGACCCAGCTATCTCAACTCCAGTCTTACTCCGGCCCAGCAAAACACCGTGCTCAAGCGGGCGCGCGAGGGCCGCTACCAGCTTATGTACGTGGCGCCCGAGCGTCTGCTCGAGCCGCGCTTTTTAGCTTTTGCGCGGGAGGCCGCGGCCGCCGCCGGCATTGGCGTGCCGCTCGTGGCCATTGACGAGGCCCACTGCGTAAGCCAGTGGGGCCAGGATTTCCGTCCCGCCTACCTGCAGATTCGCGAGTTCATCGATTCCCTGCCGCAGCGCCCCATCGTGGCGGCCTTTACCGCTACGGCGACCGAGCGCGTGCGCGCGGACATTCAGCAGATGCTCGGCCTGCAAAACCCCGCGACGGTGGTGACGGGCTTCGATCGCAAGAACCTCTACTTTGGCTGCGAGGAGATGGGCGACAAGGCCAAGGCCGCGTGGGTGCGCGACTATGTGATCGCACATTCGAGTGAAAGCGGCATCGTGTATTGCTCGACTCGCAAGACCGTCGATGCGCTGGCAAGCGGGCTTGCCGAGGCGCTGGGCTCCCGCGGCATTCGCGTTGGCCGCTACCATGCCGGCATGGGCAACGACGCCCGCCGGCAAAGCCAGCGCGCCTTTATCGACGACGATATCCAGGTAATGGTTGCCACCAACGCCTTTGGCATGGGTATCGACAAGCCCAACGTGCGCTACGTGATTCACAACAACGTGCCCGAGAGCATCGAGGCGTACTACCAGGAGGCGGGCCGCGCCGGCCGCGATGGCGACCCAGCCAGCTGCCATTTGCTGTGGAACGGCAATGATTTTCGCATGCGTCGCTTTTTGATCGACCGCGGTGATGCTGCCGACGAGGCGCTCGATGACGAGCAACGCGCGTGGGCGCTCCAGAATCGATACCGCCTGCTCAGCCAGATGGAGGGCTACTGCAATACCACCGGCTGCCTGCGCGAATACATACTGCGCTACTTTGGCGACGAGGCTGCGGCCGAGCATACCGCCGCAGCCGGTGCTAGCGGTGCCGCCACGGACGACGCCGTGGGCTGCGGCAACTGCAGCAACTGCCTCACGCAGTTCGAGGTCGAGGACGTCACCGATATGGCCCGCGCCGCCGTGCGCTATGTGGCTACGCGTCCCATGCGTTTTGGCAAGTCGCTGATCGCCGACGTGCTCCACGGCGGCAACACCGAGCGCATTCGCCAGATGCATCTGGACGAGGACCGCGGCTACGGTGAGCTGTCGAGCGAATCGGTCGGGCGCATCAAGGACATCATCGGGCAGCTGTGCGGCCGCGGTTATTTGGCAACCTCACAGGGACAGTACCCGGTCGTGGGGCTGGGCCCGCGTGCCGGCGAGGTCGAGGACGAGGCGTTTGCCTTTACCGTTAAGCGTCGTGCATCCAAGCGCAAGGCCTCGGCCCGCGCCCGCCGTGCGGTGGATCTGCTGCGCGAGGAGGCCGAGCTGGATCAGCGCCCGCGCGTGGGCGACGATGCCGAGCTGTTCGAGCGCTTGCGGGCACTCCGCAAGGAGATTTCGATCGAGCTGGAGATGGCGCCGTACATGGTCTTCTCCGATAAGGCCCTGCGCGGTCTGTGCCGCCTGCGCCCTCAGACGCGCGACGAGCTTATCCGGGTCAACGGCATTGGCGAGAAAAAAGCCGACGCCTTTGGCGAGCAGTTTATGGCGGCGATTGAAGAGTTTGAATCCGAGCATGCACGGGATGGAGCGTAACGATGGCAGCCGATAGCAGGACCGACCGTACTGACGTGTCCGCCGTGCCGCTGTACCAGCAGGTTATGGACGACCTAAAGGGCGAGATCGCGCGCGGCGTGTACGCTGCCGGCTCGCGCATTCCTTCCGAGATGGAGCTCGCGAAGTCCTACGGCGTGGGGCGCATTACCGTGCGTCGCGCCATTGAGGAGTTGTCGCGCGCGGGATATCTCAACCGTCAGCAGGGGAGGGGCACGTTTGTGTGTGCGCCCAAGCTCAAGCGCAAGATTGTCCAGAAAGGCGACGTCCAGAGTTTTACCGAGGCCTGCGCTGCCAACGACATGGCGGCCGGAGCGCGCCTGGTATCGCGCACGGTGGTTGCGGCGACGCGCAAGGACGCGGCGTTTTTTGGCGTGGAACCCGGCTGCGAGCTCATCGTGGTCGAGCGCGTGCGCACGGCCGATGGCGTGCCCGTCATGCTCGAGAACAACGCCTTTGTGCTGGCCGACCATCCCTATCTGCAGCAGCTTGCCGACGAGGACCTCGCCGACAATTCGATTTTTGCGCTTGTTGCCGTGCATTCGGGCCGCGCACCGCTCAAGTCCGATCCCTGTACCGTGGAGATCGCGCTCGCCGATGCTCAGACGGCCCCGCTGTTGGAGGTGCCGGTCGGCGAGCCGCTCTTTTATATGGAGGCGTACTTTACCGATGCGGACGAGCGGCCCTTGCTGCTCGGGCGCCAAAAGATCGTGGGGTCGCGCTACGTGTTCGACATCTAACGTCCATAGATAGAACAATGCAGAACAAGTTTGGTGAAATGAATTCACCTGCGACAGCTTGCGTGCTATAAATAGGACAACATAGAACGACCGCAGGTACGAGCTTTCGTCGCTCAAAGCCGCCACACAGGGAGGAACGTCACCGTGAACGCACACGATCTGGTTCAGGAAATTATCGAGCGCAAGGGTAAGATCGAGAATGTCTTTTGGATCGCCTGCGGCGGTTCGATGATTGACCTTATGCCGGCCAATGAGCTGCTCAAGCGCGAGGCAACCACGTTTACCTCGACGGTCTACACGGCGCGCGAGTTTTGCCTTATGGCCCCCAAGAGCCTAGGGCCGAAGTCACTCGTCATCGCCTGTAGCCACAGCGGTAACACGCAAGAGGTCGTCGACGGCTGCGAGATGGCGCTGGCCGCCGGTGCCGAGGTCGTGACTATGACTGACTACGCGGGCTCCAAGATCGATAACGGCAAGTGGACCACCTGGGTTTACCCGTGGGGCAAGGGCGAGTCGCAGGCCGAAGTTCCGCAGGGCATCGGCGCTCTGATCGCCGCCGAGCTGCTCGACCAGCAGGAGGGCTACGAGGCGCTCGCCGACATGTACGCAGGCCTTAAGCAGATGGACACACTGCTGCCCGCTGCCCGCGAGAAGGTCAACGCCGAGCTGGGCGATCGCTTTGCCGAGCTCTGCCAGCAGCACAAGTTCTTCTATATCCTGGGCTCCGGCCCCAACTTTAGCCAGACCTACGCCATGGCCATCTGCTCGCTCATGGAGATGCAGTGGCAGCACTGCTGCTACATCCACTCCGGCGAGTATTTCCACGGTCCCTTCGAGGCTACCGAGCCCGGCGTCTTCTACTTTGTGCAGCTTGGCGCTGGCGAGTGCCGCCCCATGGAGGAGCGCGCACTGGCATTTCTCAACACGCACACCGATACAGTCATGGTGCTCGATGCGCTTGAGTACGGCGTGGGCGAGGTGCCTGCCAGCGTGCGTTCGTACCTGGAGCCGATCTTCTTCTATGCGATGAGCTGTGAGCTGCGCGCCGCCCGCGGCAAGGTATTTGACCACAGCCCCGAGGTTCGCCGCTACATGGGCGTCGAGCGGTACTAGGTAACGGGGAACGCGATTTTCATGACGGGGCCTTCGCCAAGCGCGGGCCCCGTTTGCGTCACGGCGCCCCTTTCTGTTTGTCGAAAAACGAAGTCAAATACTTTTCTCGAGAAGTGAACGACCTATTTTTGACCCCCGAAGCATCGACATTTTTTGACGCCAAAACAGCAGGAAAATCTTAATGAAACTGCAGGAAATGGTCCCCACAAAGTGCCGATGCTTCGGGGGCTCGTTTTTGCTCGTTCACTTTTCGGGAAAAGTATTAGACCTAAATCTGCAAGCGTGTCGCGTGAGTCAAAAAGCGGGCCGCGCCGGGGGGTTTCCGGTGCGGCCCGCTTTACATTGTGTCCGTATGAGTGAGTTGTCGCATCAACCGGCGGACTACTTGGCGTCGTAGGCCTCGGCGTCCCACCAGTCGAGCTGGGCGATGTTGTCGCGAATATGCTGACAGCTCTTGTGGAAGCCCTCGAGCTCGTGCTCGGAAAGGTCGAGCGTGTAGACCTCCTCGACGCCCTCGGCGCCGATCACGCACGGCAGGGAGGTAAAGATGCCCTCCTCGCCATACTGGCCGGTCATAAGCGTAGAGGCCGAAAGCACGGCGTGCTCGTTGTGCAGCACGGCGGCGCAGACGCGCGCGGCGGAGTTGGCAACGGCGTACTCGGTGCACTGCTTGCCGGCGTAAGTCACATAACCGCCCTTACGTGCGAGCTCCTCGACTTCCATGTGGTCGAAGGCGTACTTGTCGGGGTTCTCGGCCTGAAGCTCGTTGAGGCTCTTGCCGGCGATGGTTGCGGCCTTAAAGGCGGCCAGCTGGCTAAAGCCATGCTCGCCGATCATGTAGGCGTCGATGGACTTGGGGCTCACCCCGACCTTCTTGGAGATCTCGGTGCGCAGGCGGGCAGAGTCCAGGCCACAGCCCGAGCCGATGATCTTCTTGGGATCGTAGCCGGTCAGGTGCCACAGCTCGGTGCACACGACGTCGCAGGGGTTGGAGATGCTCACGAAGATGCCGTCGAAGCCGGCATCGACGATGCGCTTGGCAAAGGTGCGGGCGGCGTCGGTGGTAAAGAACAGCTCGCCGTCGCGGTTGCCGGCGGCCAGTGCGACCTTGCCGGCGGCGTTGACGATGACGTCGCAGCAGGCCAGCTCCTCGTAGTGGTCGTAGCAGTTGACGATCTTGGTGTTGTACGGGACAAACGAAAGGGAGTCGCGCAGGTCTTGGACCTCGGACGTCACCTTTGCCTCGTTGATATCGCAGAGGTACAGCTCATCGGCAATGCCCTGCATGAGCAGGCTGTTGGCGACATGTGCTCCTACGTGGCCCTGGCCGACCACACCGATCTTACGCGTCTGGTACATATTCATATCCTTTCGGCCGAGTTTTTCGCATCGAACCATTGTAGCGTCCTGCTGCCACTTTGCTAGGCTAAAGCGCCGTAGATTTTTGGGACATGCCTTAATCTCTACTTTTGGAGTGATTTGGGCCGCTGACGGTGTCTCGGGGCGATGCACTCGCGCGGATGGGGCCGCTCGTTGTACCATAGCTGCAACTGACTCGTAAGGAGCATCCATGCCCATTCGCATCCCCGACGCCCTCCCTGCCGCCGCGCAGCTCGAGAGCGAGAACATCTTTGTCATGACCGAGTACCGCGCGCTGCACCAGGACATCCGTCCGCTGCGCGTGCTCATCCTCAACCTCATGCCAACCAAGATCGCCACCGAGACGCAGATCATGCGCAAGCTCTCCAACACGCCGCTGCAGGTAGAGGTGGACCTGCTACGCACCAAGACGCACGAGGCCACGCACGTGAGTGCCGGCCACCTGGAGACGTTCTACCGTACGTTCGACGACATCCGCGATATCCACTACGACGGCCTGATCATCACGGGCGCGCCGGTGGAGCAGATGCCGTTCGAGGAGGTCGACTACTGGCCCGAGCTCTGCCAGATCATGGATTGGTCCACCACGCACGTGCACTCTACGCTGCATATTTGCTGGGGTGCACAGGCAGGGCTCTACCATCATTACGGTATCCAGAAGTGCGACCTGCCGGCCAAGGCGAGCGGCGTGTTTGAGCATTATCTGGTGAAGCCGCAAAGCCCGCTGGTCCGCGGCTTTGACGACCGCTTCTATGCCGTGCATTCACGCAATACCGATGTGCGCCGCGAGGACGTGGAGGCCGAGCCGCAGCTTGAGGTCGTGGCCGTATCAGACGAGGTGGGCCTGTACATCGTCAAGTCGACCGACAGTCGCCGCTTCTTTGTCTTTGGCCATCCCGAGTACGATACCGACACGCTGCGCCTGGAGTACGAGCGCGACGTGAAGCGCGGGCTCAACCCCCAGGTGCCGGCGCATTACTTCCCAGGTGACGACCCCACCGCCGAGCCGCGCAACGTCTGGCGCAGCCAGGCCCAGCTGCTCTACACCAACTGGCTCAACTACTACGTCTACCAGACCACGCCCTACGACCTGGCCCGCGCCGGCGAGGAGCACTAGGCTACGGCTGCGGTTGCGGTTGTGGCTGCGGCTGCGGCGTGACGGGCGTGGATTTTCGGATGCCCATCTTGCGGGTGCGATACAACGGCGGTTAGGCGCTGATGATGTGGGGTAGCGGCAGGTCGTGGGTGTCGGTGGGAACGTGGTCGACACGCTGCTCGTCAAAGGCGATGCCGATGATTTGGCATGCGGGCGAGAGCGTGGGCAGGTAGCGGTCGTAGCAGCCGCCGCCGTAGCCCAGGCGCGCGCCGGTGTGATCGAAGGCTACGAGCGGCACGACGATCATATCGAGCGCCTCGGCAGGCACGATAGGAAAGCGGCTGCTGTCGACGTCCGTGGCTGCGAAGGCCCGCGTAGGGCGGGCGATAAACGGGGCCTCGGACGCATCGCCGGCAGCAACTGCCCGCATGCACATGCGCTGGCCACAAGCCACGGTGTCAGCTGCCGAGAACATGCACGGATAGGCCACGCGCCAGCCGTGTTTTGCGGCCGCTGCGGCAAACGCGGCAGGATCTGCCTCGGAGCCCATGGCGGCATAGACGGCAACGGTGCGCGGGGCCACGGGACCCGAGCCGCCCAGCAACTCAACGAGCCGCGCGCATACAGCAGCAGACTTTGCCGCCCGCATATCCAAATCTAGAGCGTCGCGCCGGGCAATTACCGCCCGCCGCAACTCGGCCTTATCCATCCCGGCCCCTCTCTCAAACCTGCCAAAAAGGGACAGGTTTATTTTGGTAGGTTTTATCTGGTCAAATGACGAAACCACCACGCAAACCATCGCAAGGGGAGCAGTTCATGGACACCTTCGTGGGTTTTGACGAAGAGTGGGTGTTCGCGGCGGTGTGTCTCGATCTGTAACAGTAACTCGGCAAAATCGGGCCTAGATGTTACAGATTTAGACAAAGGGCCGGCGTCATCCGAAAACGTCTCGATTTGTAACATCTGGAGCCAATATTCCCGCCTAGATGTTACAGATTTAGACAAACTGGTGTGACGGGCTGAGCTGCCCCGCCCAAGCAGCGGCAAAAGAAAAGGTAGATTTTCAGGCATGTCCCAAAAATCTACCTTTGCTGTGCGTTAGCCCAGCAGGTCGATGACGTTGAAGCCGGCGTTGCTCTTGGCGATGACGTCTCGGCCGCCAAAGACGCAGGTGGGCGAGACGGCTGCGATGCGCGTCACGTCGGCGCCGAGCGAGCGCAGCTCACCGGGCGTGGCGGCGAGCATCTGGGCGCGGCGCTCCTCGCGTGCATGCGGATCGAGTCCGGCCAAGTAGGTCGTGTTGCGGCGTTTGGTGAGCGCGTACGGCTTCACCGGCGCGTCCATGCCGCTCACGCAGCTCACGATAAAGCCCTCAAAGGCGGCCACGTCGGGCTCAAAACTGCCGAGCCATTCGCCTGCGCGCGCCACGCGCTCAATCGAGGGGTCGATTGCCGGGTCGCGGTAGGTGTAGAACGCCGCCTGACGCTCACCTGCCGCGCGGAATCCGCAGCCGTACGCCCCGCCCTTCACGCGGATCTCATTCCACAGGTAGTCGTAGGAGAGCGCGTTGGCGGCAACCGCCCAGGCGCCCGTCACGTCAATGCCCAGGCGACGCGGGTCGCATGCGCTTGCCGCAAAGCAGATGTCGCTGGGGATGACAAAAGCCTCGTGGCGGTCACACGGCGTCGGCACCACGAGCGCGTCGCGGCCGGCAACAGCACCGTCGCCCGCGCCCAACCCCAGGTCGCCCGCGGCGGCCCAGTACGCGTCAAAGTCCTCATCGCTGCCGGTAAAGCTCGCCAGACAGCCATCGGACACAAAGATGCGGCCTGCCAGCTCGGCAAGCTTGGCGCGCAGGTCGTCCAGGCGCTCGTCAAAGTGGTCGAGCAGATCGCGCAGGAACAGGTAGAAGTCCACGCCCGAAAGCTGCTCGCGCACCACGGCCGAAGGCGAGCTGTAGCTCATCGCGCGACCGAGCGCCGCCGAGTGTCCGTTGTTAATAAAGCCCTGCTCAAGCCCAATGCGAATCTGCGTGAGCACGTCGCGCACGCGGTCGGCTTCGGCATCGAGCAACAGCGTGCTCGACCACACCTCGCGCGGCAGGCTCGCCAGCGCATCAATCTTCTCGGACAGGGCGCCGGCGCTCACCAGCAGGTAGGGGCGCACGCCGTCCACGTCGGGCTGGGTCATGACCTCGGTCGTAAAGCTCAAAAAGCCCAGCCTGCCAGCGATGAGGTTGTCGAGCTCCTCGGCCGAGTGTTCGCTCGTGGGTAGCTGTTTGAGCAGGCGGCAGAGAAGGGTCACATAGGGCAGGTCTTCAAACGCGACGCAGCTCAGGTCGAAATACTGCATGGCGTAGGCCAAGCGGTTGGTGGGGATGCCGTGGCGCAGGCAGGGGATGGGCGCGGTCGTGTTCACGACCAGCGGCGGCTCGGGGCGCGCCTCGCCAATGTCGGACACGCGCAGGCGTGGCAGCGTGGCCTTGGCCTCGGGCGCGTCATCCGCCTCCTGCGCGGCGCGCAGCGCAGCCGTGCGCTCGACCACATCGGCCAGCTCGGCATCGGTCATGGTATCGCGCTTGGCTGCCAGCTCGGCGGCCTCGGCACTCTCCGCACCCTCGGCGGCATCCACCGGCACCAGCTCGACCAGCGCCATGTGGTCATTCTCCAGCACCAGCTCGCGCAGCAGGTCCTCAAAATAGCTGCCGTCCAGCTCGCCGCGCAGCTCCTCGTACACCGGGCCGTACTTGAGCGCCAGCGTCGCGGCGTCGTCATCGTAGAGCCAGGTGCTCAGCGCGTCGCACGCAATGGCCACGCCGTCGGCGATACCGTAGTCGCGCTGGCGCAGGTCGTATTCGTTGCTGCTGATGATGGCCTCCAGGCGCTCGCGCGGAACGCCGTGCTCGCACAGGTCGCGGCAGGCGTCCTGGAACACGCGGCGCAGCTCGCGCGCCACGCCGGGCTGAGCGTTTTGCAGCATGATGAGCTCGTAGGGCTGCAGGCTCTCGGCCGCGGTGTAGCTCACCACGTTGCCGCCCAGGCCGGCGGCCAGAATGGCCTTCTTAGCCGGCGCCTCATTGGAACCCAGCAGTGCCTCGAACAGGATGTCCGCCGCGATCGTGCGCTTGCGGTCGAGCGCGCTGCCCAGCACAAGACCCAGGCCCACCAGGGCATTCTCGGGTGTGGTGGCCATCTCGACGCGCTTGTACTCGCAGGTCACGGGCGCCTGCACGACCAGCGGATTGGGCGCCAGCGTGGACGGGTCCTCGCCGGCGGCGACGGCTGCGTCCATGCGGCGGCTCGCGGCACTCGGCTGCGACAGATAGCGCTCGTCCAAAAAGGCCAGTGCACGGTCCACGTCCAGGTCGCCGTAGAGCGTGATGTAGGAGTTGGAAGGATTGTAGTGGCGCGCGTGCGTGTCCAGGAACTGCTCGTAGGTGAGCGCAGGGATCGCGCGTGGGTCGCCGCCGCTCTCGTGCGCATAGGCGGTGTCGGGATGAAGCGCGGCGTTGACGGCGTCGTCCAGCACGCTCATGGGGTCGGACAGCGCGCCCTTCATCTCATTGAAAACCACGCCGTTATAGCGTAGCGTGCCCTCGCGCAGGCTTGCGGAACTGCCGTTACCCTCGCCCTCGGCGCCCTCCGGCAGGTCCAGCTCGTAGTGCCAGCCCTCCTGCTCAAAAATGGTGGGCTTGGTATAGATGGCCGGGTTGAACACCGCGTCCAGGTACACGTCCATCAGGTTGTACAGATCCTGCTCGTTGGTGGTGGCGACGGGGTAGATGGTCTTGTCGGGGTAGGTCATGGCGTTGAGGAACGTCTGCATGGAGCTCTTGATCAGGTCGACGAACGGCTCCTTGACGGGAAACTTGGCCGATCCGCACAGCACCGAGTGCTCGAGGATATGGAACACGCCGGTGGAATCAGCCGGCGGCGTCTTAAAGCCAATGGCAAAAGCCTTGTTTTCGTCGTCGCACGCCAGGTACAGCAGGCGAGCGCCCGAGGCGGTGTGGCGCAGCACGTAGGCGTCCGAGTCGAGCTCGGGCACGGTCTCGCAGCGCTCGACGGCAAAACCGTGGCAGGCGGTGCCAGGCACCAGCAGCGCGGCGGCAGCGGTGCGCGGGTCGGTTGAGGTGGTGGGCATATGCAGTCTCCTTTGACGCCCCAGCGGGGGCGAATCGAGTCGAATCCTCGTGAGTATACCCATATGGGGCCGCGGCTCTGCGGCGAACTGGAGACGATGCCGGCGGAATGGACAAAGGCCCTGCGTGACCGCCGCGCGATCGTGGATATTCGGACACACGAGCGCGGATTTTCGGACCGTCCAATAATTCTCACTCACGTAGCGGCAACCAAGATAAGGCGGCCAGCGCCGGCTTGATGAATAGTGCCGAAAGACGTCCTATGCCTGCGCGTCCGCGTGTCCATCCATCAGGAACAGCCTAAGAACCAGCTTGATGGCATATCCCGGTTTGATTTCTGCCGCGTCAAAGACGTGGCGCTCGGCGAGCTCGCTGCAGTATGCGTAGATGTCGCGGATAAGGTCCGCGCCCGAAAGCGTAAACATGTAGCCCGCGTCCGAAAGCGCATTGGGCGCGGCGGGCAACTTGGCCATGTGGCAGAACGTTTGCAGGTCGGGCGCCATAACATTCTGGTAGTCGAGGTGGCCGCTGGCATCCTGTGCGGCAAGCTCCAATTGGCGCACAAAATCCAGCGCCGCCGCTAACACAAAGCTCGGCGTAGGCGCATTGACGTCCTGAGTGGTCGCCACAAGCCTGCCCGCCGCCTGCGTGACAAGCCAAGCGACCTCGCGCTGGCAACGCACGGCCTTGCGCGTCACCGGCTTGATGGACGAAGAAGAAACGCTTCCCTTAGGCGGATTCGAAGCAGCCATAAGACCCTCCCATGAACAATCCGGCCCAATAAGCCCGGATGAAACACGTGCTACATCAGTATACAGGGGAGTGGGATGGCGGGGTATGAGCGCGACAGCGGCAAACCGAGAGCATCAACGATGTGCCGATCGCGGAATGAGATCTCGTAATAATTGACTCTCGGCCATATTATTGAGGGGCATGACTCGCGTTCGTATGGTTGTAGGTGCTGGCGATGAACGACATTGACCTTGCTGTTCCGTTGATGGATGGACCAAGCTATGACCGTGCCTGCAGTCTCGTGCCTTCCGAATACGTTGAGGCATGGGAGTGGTTTCTGGGTGAGGAACAGCGCGGCGGCGTTTGGACCAGCCTTCCGCACCGCACCAAGGAAGATAGCCCTCAGTATCAGTATCGTTTGAGAATTGGCGCGGACTTCTTTCCCGTAACGCGGGATTCAGGGATCTTCTGGCCGGGCCAGGATCGGGTGAAGCAAGATCCCAATAAGATCTTTGCGCTTTCGGTCCATAACTCTAAAAAGAGCTTCTACACCGATGTTCCTCCGCTCTATTTGGATGACGGTACGTGGGTCATTAAGTATTCGGTTCAAGCGCCAGGTGTCGTTGGTTCTCGAGACCAGAATTACAACCGTAAAATGCTCAACTGCATGGAATATGGCGTTCCAGTTGGAGTCATATTTGCAACCGAGGTGGGCTATAAGGTGCTCGGCCTTGCGTTTGTTGAACGGTTTGAGCCCGAAAACGGCTGGTTTGTTCTGCATGGTCCCGTTCATAAAGGTGGACCGGACCCTCGTTTTGCGTCCGACATGAGCTATCTGAAGCACATGTCAGCCGACATTGAGTTTGCCGGACAGAGTGCGACCGATGACGAAAAAGCTCGCTATGCGTTGAGACGCGAGCGATTGGGGCAGCAATGGTTCCGCAAGCAGCTCATTGCCGCCTATGATGGTCGCTGCGCGGTGTCGGGTTGTGGGGTTAACGAGGCACTGGAGGCTGCACATATCGAGAATTACTCGGGACCCAAATCGCAGGTTGCCAGCAACGGCATTCTGCTTCGGCGCGACTTTCATGCTCTATTCGATGCTCATCTGATTTCGTTTGAGCCTGTTTGCGGCGAATATCGGCTGTGCGGATCGTACCTGCTGGATAAGACCGACTACGCTTCCTTTGCAGGTGCGACGCTAAGGCAGCCGAATGAGCGTCAGTGGCGACCCAATGCGGTGTTTCTTGAGGCCCATCGCATTGAGTTCGATCGCTCGGAAAAGAAGCGTGAAAAGGCGGGGCTTCTGCCGTATTAGCGTATTTGGCTTTGGCGGTCTTTTACGATCGTGTTGTTTGATCGGATCGCGTGGCGATGCAATCTCGTGCACGCCCGCCGGTGCATGCTCTTCCTGATTTGGATAGCGAGAGAGGAGCGCGTGTGAGCTGGCGAGGCGATATTGCGATGGGGAAGTACGGAAAACTGCCGTGTGCCCTTATAGACAACAATATGTTTCCGGGCGTAGAGGTTGATTGCGGGTCGTTTGCCGTCGCCTGTCCTTATTGCGGCTCACAAATATCGTGTCTCGATATTCGGTTCATCGATGCGCGCGACAGACTCAGCGACGAAGTGAGAAAACGGACGGGCGTTCATATGCCGGTGTATCCGGAGAAATGCCCTGTTTGCGGCCTCGATATCGTGTATGACGTTTGCGACGGGGGATAGGTGATGCGGAGGAGCTGGCTGTGAAGGCCTCTCCGTCTCTACAAATAAATTCCCTCACCGAGTTGCTTGTGGAACTCGGCGTGATGGTCGCGTGCCCAGGTAAAGAGTGCCTGGTCAAAATTGGTATGCGTGGCCGGGACGCCAAAGACGCCGGCAACTTCGACGCGCACAAACTCCAGTGCCGGCAGCTTGTTGATGGCAGTGAGGGCAAACGGGGACGAGGGTTCTTCGAACAGATAGCGGCTGCCTTGCAGCGCGTCGCAACAGTTGCACGTGTTGCCGAGTGACGGGGCTTTGGAGGCTCGCGCGCCTACGGGCTTGTAGCCACAGCGCTTAGAAAGATAGTCGCGGATCTCGCCCGGGACGCAGCCAAGAGCGGGAACAATGGCGAGCGCGTTGGCATTGGTCGTGTCGATGGCAATGTGCCCGGCCTTGTTGGGTGCGTGCGCGATGGCGATGCCCTCGCCGTCATCGGCTCGATAGGGAATGCCGAAGGCCGCGACCGAGGTCTCTTTGTGACACTTCCAGCACTCGCGCTTGCCTAGTACTAGATATATATACGGCGCAGAGGGGTCGGATCGGTCAACACCGGGCAGCCACTCGGCAAAGGGCTCGGGGTTGACGCCGCTGGGTACATACCAGATCTTCTTGGTCCGGTCCCATTTGGCGCCCAGCGCCTTGGCTTCTTCTTTGCGCGAAAAGGGAACATCGAGCTCGGTGCGCATGGTGGCTCCTTGGTGCTGCAGGTGTAAGTGGCTCAAGGATACCGCAGGGTGTGGACGTTGTGGCGTTTTGCCGAGAAGCCGCGGTGCGGACTGGTTGGTTACGCCTTGGATAAACTGGCAAGTAGATGGTCGACTTTTGGCCAGTTGAGCGGCAACCTTGCCAAAAGCTTGACGGATTGCGGTTTGGGCATCGTCGAATGAACACTTTGGCGCACCTCGGCGAAAAAACCGCCGGTCGTTTACCGGAAACTTAACAGGACCGCCAGCCGCCGCCGGCGTGCGTGCTATCTTCGCGCCATGAGGTACTTTATCGTTTCACATAACGCCGCATTGGCGCTGTTGGCGCACATGCCGAACCCTCGCTTTGGGGATTCGGAGCCAGAGGTCGTGTCGATTGCAGGTGCCTGTGCGCTCTTGGACCAAGAAGCGCAGGAGGTTATCGATCGCTATGACCTGGGAATCGAAACGCTGGATTTGCTGGTGCCGTCGCGCGCCGGCCGTCGGCAGAGCAAGCATGTTAAGACGCATCTGTGCACCAACGAGCTCCCGGCGGGTTCGTTTATCTCGCTGGGCCACTGGATGGGCGACCTTGATGCGTATGTGTGCTCTCCCGAGCTGGCGTTTTTGCAGGCTGTGCACGATGGCGATATGGCAGCGGCCGTCTATGCCGGCTATGCGATGACATCGGATTACCGGCTGGATAACCTTGCTCCCGGTGGGGTAACAGGCAGGGATGCGGGCATGCGCGATAGCAGGCTCACGACTAAGGAGCTCATCGCGGCGTATATCGAGAAGTCACCCAAGGTGAGGGGTATCGCGAAGGCAAAGGCGCTGCTTGCATATGTGATCGAGGGGTCGCGCTCTCCGAGGGAGTCGGGGCTCTGCATGTTTATGTCGCTGCCTGCGCGCTACGGCGGGTATGCATTGGGCAAGGCCGAACTTAACAAGAAGGTCTTCATTCGCGATGGATACAATGACGGACGTGATCACAAGCTTCGCGTGTTGGAGCGCACACCCGACATAACGCTTACGGCTAAAGTCGAGGTGGGCATGGATAAAGTAAAGGCCGGACTGCTGCCAGAGGTGCTGACCGCGATGGTCGATTACGATAGCGATGCCATTCATGACGGACGCGAGAAGATTTACAAGGATGCCGAGCGCCGCAACGAGTTGGAGCTGTTGAGCGGCGTGGCACACTTCACCGTGACGACTGAGCAGGCAAATGACTACGACAAGCTCATCCGGCTGTGCGAACGCATCCGACGGAAGCTGCACCGGAACAAGCGACCCATTTTTAACAAGCCCATGAGCGAGGAGCAGCGATACTTTGCCCTCAAGCGCGTCGAAGCGAAGCGGTTTAAGCTTTGGCAGGCCGTAATCGAGGCGCGTCAACATTGGTAGGGGCGGTTGCTGGGCATGGGACCAAGGGCCTCATTGTCAGGTCTAATACTTTTCCCGAGAAGTGAACGAGTCAAAACGGACCCCCGAAACATCGACACTTTTGGTGGCTTATTTCCTGCGGTTTTATCATTGGAATCCTGCGGTTTTGGCTGTAAAAAGTGTGGATGCTTCGGGGGTCCAAATAAGGTCGTTCACTTCTCGGGAAAAGTATTAGACCTGATTATGGGAAGGCTGTCCGGATGTGGCCGCGAGGCTTGCGAAGGCCAGATCGGGGCAGTCGCCAAGGCTGTTTGGGTAATTTTGGGGCTGATTGGGGCGATCGCCGGGGTTGTCTGGGCGACTTTGGGTGTGGCAGGGGTAATTGCCGGCGATACCGAAGCAACTTGGGGTCTGCCGGGATGATTACCGGTTATGTAGAGGCGGTATCAGCCTCGATTGGGATAGTTATTGGAGCTGCCGAAGCGGTTTTGGGTGCCACGGCGCCCTTTTGGCTTAGCACATAAAACAAAACAGCCCAGAGGCATAGCCTCTGGGCTGCGAACATTTGGTGGGCGTTAGAAGATTTGAACTTCTGACCTCTTCCGTGTCAGGGAAGCGCTCTCCCCCTGAGCTAAACGCCCGATCAAGGGTGCGCAAGTGCGCAAGGGATAATATAACGGAGCTTGAACTCGGTGGCAAGAATATTTTTTAAAATCGCTAACGTTGTGGAATCAAAGGGCTTTGTCGCGCCCATTTTAAAAGAGCTCGCTGCCGTGATTTGGCTGTCGCATAATGCAAAGCCGTTGCGATGCCGAGCCATGGAAGAGACGTCTGCGGAATTGTCCTACCGATAAGCGGACAAGCCCCCAGCTGGTGCCTTCGCCGTGGTAAGGTAAGCCGAATTGTTTCCAGGCTGTTTCGGGGGAGCGGGATGAGCAAAGAGCGTGTCGAGCAGGTCGAAGGCGCAGGGACTTCGGTGCCGATGACCGATATATCGAACATTGATGTGCCCGAGGGCACCGATGAGCTCAGCCGCAGCACCCGCCGTGCATGGCGCGACCGCCTCAACGACGCCCAGACGCGCAAGATGATCGTGGGCATGTTGGCTACGCTCGTGGGCGGCTCGTTTTGGGGCTTCTCGGGCACCAGCGCGAGTTTTTTGTTCGATACCTACCATGTCGATACGCTGTGGCTTATGAGCATACGACAGATTCTCGCCGGCCTGCTCTTTATGGCTGTGGTTGTCACGCGCGACCGCGCACGCCTGGTTAAGCTTTGGACGACGCCGACCGACCGCAAGCAGCTGTTGCTCTTTACCGCCTTTGGCCTGCTGTTCAACCAGTTTTGCTATCTTTCGGCCGTGCGCCTGACCAACGCCGGAACCGCGACGGTCCTTCAGTGCCTGCAGCTGGTCATCATCATGGGATATACCTGCATCACCGATCGCCGCAAACCGCGCATGCGCGAGGTTATCGGTATTGGCCTGGCCCTTGGCGGCACGTTTTTGATCGCCACCGGCGGCGACCCCACGAGCCTGAGCATCTCGCCGCTCGGTCTGGTGGCGGGTCTTATGTGCGCGGTGAGCGCCACCTGCATGGCGGTGATTCCCGCCAAAATTCTGCCAGAATACGGCAGCCCCATCGTTACGGGTTCAGCCATGCTCACGGCTGGTATCGTCACCTGCACTATCGTGCAGCCTTGGGCCCATATGCCGGCGCTCGATGCCGCCGGCGTCGAGGCGCTCGCGGTGTTTGTGGTCGTGGGCTCGTTTTTGGCGTACATGCTCTATATGCAGGGCGTCAAGGACATCGGCTCGGTGCGTGCGAGCCTCATCGGGACCGTGGAGCCGGTCTCGGCAACCATTACCAGCGCCGTTATGCTGGGCACGGTATTTTTGCCGACCGACCTTATCGGCTTTGCCATGATTATCGTAATGATGTTTTTAACGGTGTAGCCCCCGCGGTTGCTATTAAAGGATAATGGGCTGGCGGCGCGTTGCTTTGGCGGCGCGCCTTTGTCTATAGAGAGGACCTCTTATGAAGTACTTTGGCACCGACGGATTTCGCGGCGAGGCCAACGTTGGGCTGACCGTAGAGCATGCGTACAAGATCGGCCGTTTTGTGGGTTGGTATTACGGCGCCAACCGCGAGCGCAAAGCACGCGTGATCGTGGGCAAGGACACGCGTCGTTCGAGCTACATGTTCGAGGCGGCGCTGGTGAGTGGCCTGGTCGCGAGCGGTGCAGACGCCTATATGCTGCATGTGATTCCTACGCCGGGCGTGGCGCACCAGACCGTGGAGGGCTGCTTCGATTGCGGCATCATGATCAGTGCGAGCCACAACCCGTTTTGCGATAACGGCATTAAGTTGGTTAACAGCGACGGCTTTAAGATGGACGAGGACGTGCTGGAGCTCATCGAGGACTACATCGATGGCAAGAGCGAGGTGCCGCTGGCCACGGGCAACCACATTGGCGCCACGGTTGACTACATGCAGGGCCGCAACCGCTACATTGCCTCGCTCATTGCAAGCGCGAACTTTTCGCTGCAGGGCGTCAAGATTGGCATTGACTGCGCCAACGGCTCGGCGTCCTCTGTCGCCAAGCCGGTGTTCGATGCGCTCGGCGCCGATGTGCGCGTGATTAACGCCGCACCCGACGGCTTTAACATTAACGTCGACTGCGGCTCTACGCATATGGAGCGCCTGCAGCGCCATGTGGTGGAGCAAGGCTTGGACGTGGGCTTTGCCTACGACGGCGATGCCGACCGCTGCCTGGCCGTGGACGAGCGCGGCCGCGTGGTCGACGGCGACCAGATTCTGTACGTGTGCGGCGTGTATCTTAACAAGCACGGGCGCCTCTCGGGCGGTACCGTGGTGCCGACGATCGCCAGCAACTTTGGCCTGATTAAGTCGCTGGAGCTTGCCGGCCTGAGTGCCGTGACCAGCGGCGTGGGCGACCGCCACGTGTATGCCAAGATGCGCGAGGGCGGCTACAGCCTGGGTGGCGAGCAGACGGGCCATACGATCTTTGGCGATATCGAGCGTACGGGCGACGGCATAATGACCTCGCTGCGCGTAATGGAAGTGATTCGTGCCGAACGCGAGACGCTTTCGCAGCTCGCGGTGCCGTGCAAGCTGCTGCCGCAGGCGCAGGTTGCCGTACGCGTGGCGGACAAGGATGCTGCGCTGGGTAGCATGGGCGTGCAGGCCGCCATCGCCGAGGCCGAGGCGTTGCTGGCAGGCGAGGGCCGCGTGCTGGTGCGCAAGAGCGGAACCGAGTCGGTGATTCGCGTGCTGGCCGAGGCTCCGGACCAATCAGCCGCCGACGCCGCCATGAAGCGCATCGCCGCCGCGCTGGAGGCTCTGTAGTTACGCAGTTTTACCAAACCGCGTAACCGCTCGACGCTACAAACGGCCCCAAGCGGCAATCTGGCGTTCAATTTCAAGGGCGCGACCAGAAGGTCAGCGCCCTTTCATTTCACGTCACCTTGCTCGCTTGGGGCCGTTTTCGCTGACGTTGCCAAGACATCGACGTCAACATGGTTGGCGTTGGCGATGGCGTGCTGGTCAATCCTTACAGCTGGTACAGCGTGGTGAACTTGTCCTGCAGGTAGCTGCAGTAGTAGCGGGCATCGAATGCCATACCGCACGCGCCCTTGATGAGCTCCGGCGCGTCCTTGGCGCGGCCCCACTGCCAAATGTGCTCGCCCAGCCAAGCGCGGACGGGTGTCAGGTCGCCGCTCGCACAGGCGCCGTTAAGGTCGACACCGTCGCGGCACATGGCCGGCACAAACATGGCATCGTAGGCGCTGCCCAGCGCATACGTGGGGAAGTAGCCAAACGAGCCGCCGCTCCAGTGCGTATCCTGCAGGCAGCCGCGCGTGTCGTCGGGAACGGGAATGCCCAGGTACTCGCCCATAAAGCGATTCCAAAGCGCGGGGATGTCCTTGGCCGTGGCCTCGCCGGCAAACAGCATGCGCTCAATCTCGTAGCGCACCATAATATGCAGCGGGTAGGTGAGCTCGTCGGCCTCGGTACGGATCAGCGACGGCTGAGCGATGTTCACGGCGTGGTAGAGCGTGTCCTCGTCCACGTTGCCGTAGACCTCGGGCGCGTGACGGCGCAGCACTTCGAGCAGCGGGCCCATAAAAGCGCGACTGCGGCCTACGGTGTTCTCGAAAAAGCGGCTCTGGCTCTCGTGAATGCCCATGGAGGTGCCGCCCTCCAGACACGTACGTGCGTAAGCGGGGTTCACGCCCAGCTCGTACATGGCGTGCCCCGCCTCGTGGATGATGCTATAGACGTTGGAGATGCAGTCGTTCTCGTAGATGTGCGTGGCGATGCGCGCATCGCCCACCGAGAAGCCCTCGCTAAACGGGTGCTCGGTAAAGGCGAGCGTGGTGTCGTCCAGGTTAAGGCCGACGAGCTTCATCAGGTCGAAGCTCATGGCGCGCTGGGCGGCCTCGGGCACATGCGCGTGCAAAAAGTCGGCAGTAGGCTGCTGCCCGCGCTCGCCGATGGCGTGAACGAGCGGCACGACGGTGGCCTTGACCTCGTCACAAAACTTATCGAAGCTCTTGGCGGAAAGGCCGCGTTCGTACTGGTCGAGCCAAACATCGTATGGGTCGCGCTTGGGGTCCATGAGCTGGGCCTGATGCTTAAGTTGGGCGACGATTCTATCCACGTAGGGCTCAAAGCTCGCCCAGTCGTTGGCCGTCTTGGCCTTGTGCCACACGGCGTCGGCCTCGCAGGTGAGCCTGGTCCAGGCTTCGGCTTCTTCGGTGGGAATGGCGCTTGCCTCGCGCTGGTCGCGGCCGAGCACGCGGATCTCGTCGAGCAGCTGCGGGTCGTTGATCTTGCCGCCGGCGACGGTCTCGTGTGCCAGCGAGCCTACAAGCTCGACGGACTTTTTGCTGGTCAGGAGCTTGTGATGTTCGCCGGCAAGGGTGCCCATAGCATCGGCGCGGGCCGCAGCGCCGTTGGCGGGGGCAATCGTCGCGCCATCGAACTCGGCAATCTTGAGCAGGTACTCGCGGGTCCATAGTTTGCCTTCGAGCTTGCGGAGCTTCTTGATGCCCTTGCCCGCCTTGGCGTTCTTAGAGGCCTTGGCCACGGCGGCCTTGGCCTTCTTATCGAGTTTCTTTCCCATACCTATATCCTTGATCTCGCAGACCGGACGCCACGGGTGGGCGTGCGGCCAGTTTGCACAGCTATCTGCCTTGTACCCAGTGCGAACAAAACGGAACGCGGCGATATGCTCGCAGAATGTGTTATCCTATAGCCCAATGCGTTGACGGAGAGGGTTTTGCCCGCCGCGTCGCCGGCAAGAGAGGGAAGGTCATGGGCTGCAAGCCTTCCTGCGGTGGCAAGGGCCAAGCGTTCACTCCCGAGCAGCAACCTCAACGGGCGCGCGGCCAGCGGCGGCGAAGCCCCAGTAGGGAAGCCGTGAGCCTCGCGATAAGGGGCACAGAGTGGGCACGGCGGGCCAGACATCCGCCGGGTCAAACAAGGTGGTACCGCGGAATTCAACCGTCCTTGGGCAATGCACATGCCCGAGGACGGTTTTTTGTTACCGAACCGGGCCGCGTTTTTGCAACGCCAGACGGCGGCAGTCGTCCTGGCGAGCGGGGAACGCGAGAGACGAAAGGGAAGACATGAGTCTGATTGATGATCTGGTCAAACTCGAGGAAGAGGCCAAGGAGCTCGTCGCAGGCGCCGACGACGCCGCCAAGCTCGAGGCTGCGCGCGTTGAGCTGCTCGGCCGCAAGGGTCGTATTACCGGCCTGATGCGCATGATGGGCAAGCTCGCCCCCGAGGATCGCCCCGTGATGGGCAA
This sequence comes from Collinsella sp. HCP28S3_E9, assembly GCF_052065455.1. Lineage (NCBI taxonomy): Bacteria > Bacillati > Actinomycetota > Coriobacteriia > Coriobacteriales > Coriobacteriaceae > Collinsella > Collinsella sp. HCP28S3_E9. The sequence goes on along the minus strand of NZ_JBQHTZ010000012.1, from coordinate 56,588 downwards.
GCGCGCCAACGAGATGCGCCAGCTGATCGAGGGCATGCTCGACGAGCGCACCACCGAGATGAAGGCCGCCGCCCTCAAGCACGCGCTGGAGCACGAGGCCGTCGACATCACGCTGCCGGGCATCCGTCCGCAGATCGGCCACCAGCACCTGATCAAGCAGATCATCGAGGAGGCCGAGGACATCTTTAGCGGTATCGGCTACACCGTCGAGTCCGGTCCCATGGTCGACACCTCCTACTACAACTTCACCGCGCTCAACGCCCCCATGGATCACCCGAGCCGCTCGGCCCGCGACACCTTCTATGTGGTCGACAACAACCCCGGCAGCGTCGCGCACCCCGAGGCGCATGCCCACGGCGAGTCCGACGTGCTGCTGCGCACCCAGACCTCGGGCGTGCAGATTCACACCATGGAGTCGCAGAAGCCGCCCATCTACATGATCTGCCCGGGCACCGTCTACCGTCCCGACACGGCCGACGCCTGTCACCTGCCGCAGTTCAACCAGATCGAGGGCCTGGTCGTCGACGAGGGCATCACCTTTGGCGATCTTAAGGGCACGCTCGACTACTTTGTTAAGTGCATGTTTGGCGAGGACCGCAAGACGCGTTACCGCCCGCATTTCTTCCCCTTCACCGAGCCTTCCTGCGAGGTGGACGTGAGCTGCCACGTCTGCGGCGGCAAGGGCTGCAACTTCTGCAAGCACAGCGGCTGGATCGAGATCTTGGGCTGCGGCATGGTCGACCCCAACGTCCTGATCAACTGCGGCATCGACCCCGAGAAGTACACCGGCTTCGCCTTTGGCATTGGCGCCGAGCGCGTCGCGGCCCTGCGCTACGACCTGCCCGACCTCAGAACGCTCATGACGGGCGATATGCGTTTCCTGAATCAGTTTTAAGTTGACCTGTCCCGGCGGCTTCCCGAGCCACCGCACCTTGCCCCTCAAACCGTCGCTTGCGTACCCAAGTACGCGGCGCTCCTCTTTCGGGGCAATCTGCGGCACCTCGGAAACCCGTCTCCGTAGCTGGAGTTTTCCGTCTGTTTATTGCAGACGTTACAGATGAAAGGAGACCAGTTAGATGCGTGTTTCTTACGACTGGCTCAAGACCATGATCGATATTCCGGAGGATCCCAAGACCCTTTCGGACGAATATATCCGTACCGGCACCGAGGTCGAGGCGATCGACACCGTGGGCGAGTCCTTCGACCACGTGGTGACCGCCAAGGTGCTTACCAAGACCCCGCACCCCGATAGCGACCATATGTATGTGTGCTCGGTCGATGTGGGAGACAAGAATCTCGACGCCGACGGCAACCCCGCTCCGCTGCAGATCGTCTGCGGCGCGCAGAACTTCGAGGCCGGCGACCACATCGTCACGGCCATGATCGGCGCCGTGCTTCCCGGCGACGTCAAGATCAAGAAGAGCAAGCTTCGCGGCGTCGTGTCCATGGGCATGAACTGCTCCGCGCGCGAGCTCGGCCTGGGTGGCGACCACTCCGGCATCATGATCCTGCCCGAGGATACGCCCTGCGGCATGCCGTTTGCCGAGTACGTGGGCTCGAGTGATACCGTGCTCGACTGCGAGATCACGCCCAACCGCCCCGACTGCCTGTCCATGATCGGCATGGCCCGCGAAACCGGTGCCATTTTCGATCGCGATTTCCACGTTGAGCTGCCCGCCATCAAGGCGGAGACCGGCCGCGCGACCGACGACGAGCTTTCGGTCGAGATCGCCGACGAGGACCTGTGCGACCGCTATGTCGCCCGCATCGTGCGCAACGTGAAGGTCGGCCCCTCGCCCGACTGGATGGTCAAGCGTCTTAACGCTCTGGGCGTGCGTCCGCACAACAACATCGTCGACATCACCAACTACGTGATGATGCTCACCGGTCAGCCGCTGCACGCTTTTGACCTGGACACCTTTGCCGAGCGCGAGGGCAGGCGCCGCGTGGTGGTTCGCGCCGCCCAGCAGGACGAGAAATTTACGACCCTCGACGGCGAGGAGCGCACGCTCGACGCCGGCATGGGCCTCATTACCGACGGCGAGCGCCCCGTGGCGCTGGCCGGCGTTATGGGCGGCATGGATTCCGAGATCGAGGACGACACCGTCGACGTGATGCTCGAGAGCGCCTGCTTCGACGCCGGCCGTACCTCGCACACCAGCCGCGACCTGTCGTTGATCTCCGACGCCTCCATCCGCTTTGAGCGCCAGGTCGATGAGACCGGCTGCGTGGATGTGGCCAATGTTGCCTGCGCGCTCATCGAGGAGATCGCCGGCGGCGAGGTCGCTCCCGGCTACGTAGATGTGTTCCCCGCGCCCAAGACCATCGACAGCATAAAGCTGCGCCTGGCCCGCGTGCACGCCATCTGCGGCGCCGACATCGAGCCCGATTTTATCGAGCGCTCGCTCACCCGCCTGGGCTGCACCGTCGAGCGCGACGGCGAGGACTTTATGGTTACCCCGCCGAGCTTCCGCCCCGACCTGCCGCGCGAAATCGACCTGATCGAGGAGGTCCTGCGCCTGTGGGGCATGGGCCGCGTGACGGCGACCATCCCGGCTGCCAAGAACCACATCGGTGGCCTGACCCGCGAGCAGAAGCTCACCCGCAAGGTCGGCGAGATCCTGCGCGCCTGCGGCCTCAACGAGACCACGACCTTTGGCTTTGCCGCGCCGGGCGACCTGGAGAAGATCGGCATGTCCACCGAGGGCCGCGGCTGCCCCGTGGTACTTATGAACCCGCTGGTGGCCGAGCAGACCGAGATGCGCCGCTCGCTGCTGCCGGGCCTGCTGCAGTCTGTGGCCTATAACGAGGCCCATGGCACGCCCAACGTGCACCTGTACGAGGTCGGCAGCCTGTTCCACGGCCGCGAGAACGCCAGCCTGCCCAAGGAGACTAAGTCCGTGGCGGGCGTGCTCTCGGGCCAGTGGAGCGAGCAGTCTTGGAACATGAAGTACCGCAAGCTGCGTTTCTTCTTTGGCAAGGGCATTGTCGAGGAGTTGCTCGCCCAGCTGCGCATCGAGAAGGTTCGCTTCCGTCCCGTCGAGGGCGAGGGCTATGCCTTCTTGCAGCCGGGCCGTGCCGCCGAGGTTCTGTCTGGCGGCACCGTGCTGGGCTGGGTCGGCGAGATCCACCCCGAGGCGCGCGAAGCCATGGGTATCGACGAGGTCGTCGTTGCCTTTGAGCTCGACCTGGACAAGCTGATCAAGGGCGCCCGCAACCAGGAGAACTACCGCGAGTTCTCGCAGTACCCGGCTGTTGAGCACGATCTTGCTATCGTGGTCGACAACTCCGTGACTTGCGAGGACCTTGAGCGCCGCATTACCAGCGCCGGCGGCAAGCTGCTCGAGGGTGTGCGTCTGTTCGACGTCTACCGCGATCCGGTCCGCGTGGGCGTGGGCAAGAAGTCCATGGCCTTTGCGCTTACGTATCGCTCCGACGACCACACGCTTACCAGCGAAGAGGTCGAAAAAGCGCACCAGAAGATCGTCACCAAGGTGTGCAAGGGCGTAAACGGCGAGGTCCGCGGCTAGGTCCTGCACTGGGGTATGGGTCAGCGGTGGCTGCTGCCGAGCCTTACGTGACTGCTATCCTCGGTATAAGGCACTGCTGAGCCTGCATATATGACACGCGCATTGCATAACGGCGTGCTGCTTTGTCGGCAGTGCGCCGTTTTGCTATGATAGACAGCGGCGTGTTACGAATCTGACAATACGTAACACTGGCAAGGTGATTTAAGCGGCGTTGTAATTCTGTGCGCCGATAACCGGGAGGCGTACATGCACATTCCAGATAATTATCTGTCCCCGCAGACCGATGCCGTCATGGCAGTGGTGATGGTCCCTGTGTGGGTTCGCTGCATCAAAAAGGTGCGCGCCACGCTCGACCGCGAGCATATGGCGTTTCTGGGTATCTGCGCCGCGTTCTCCTTCTTGCTCATGATGTTCAATGTGCCGCTGCCCGGCGGTACCACGGGTCACGCCGTCGGCGGTGCGCTCATCGCGCTGCTGCTGGGCCCGGAGGCCGCGGCCATCGCGGTTTCGGTCGCGCTGGCGCTGCAGGCGCTGCTGTTTGGCGACGGCGGCATCCTGTCCTTTGGCGCCAACTGCTTTAACATGGCCTTCGTGCTGCCGTTTGCCGCCGCTATCGTGTTCCGTGCGCTCAACAGCCGTTTGCACGACAAGAGCTGGGGCACCTCGGTTTCGGCCGTCGTAAGCGGTTGGGTCGGCCTGTGCCTGGCGGCCCTGTGCACGGCGATCGAGTTTGGTATTCAGCCGATGTTCTTTACCAACGCTTCGGGCGCTCCGCTGTACTGCCCCTTCCCGCTCTCTATTGCCATTCCGGCCATGATGATTCCGCACATGTTGGTAGCCGGCGTGGTCGAGGGCGTGGCGACGGCCGCCATCTACGGTTTCATTAAGAAGACGGCGCCGAGCGTTATCGTCGGGCCCGAGGCCGCCGATGGCCAGCTTGCTGCCGAGGGCGCTGCTGCCAAGAAGACCTCGCTGGTCCCCACGCTCATCCTGGTCGCCGTGCTTGTCGTGGCCACGCCGCTCGGCTTGCTTGCCACGGGTGACGCCTGGGGCGAGTGGGACGCCGATGGCGCCGCGACCGCCGTTCAGGAGGCTGGTGACGACAGTCTGCAGACTTCGGTCGGTCTCGATACCCCGACCTTTGCCGATGCCCTGCCCACGGGCGATTATCTGCAGGCCTATTCCGAGGAGCAGGGCCTTGGCTTTGCCGGCCAGGCCGCGATGTATATTCTTTCGGGCGTGATTGGCGTGGCGGTGCTCACCATCGCCTTTCGCCTAGTCTCGCTGACGGTCAAGGAAAGCGGAGCCCATGGCGACGGTCGAGCTGCCTAGCTGGCTTGCGGCCGAGCAGCGTTATGAGCCCGCGGGGGCTCGGCATCGTGTGATGCAAAAGAATGTCCTGCACCTGGCGAGCCTGCTTGAGCGGGTTCGTCTAGGCGGCGGCGCACATAAGGGCGGGTCGATTATCGACCGCGCCCTTTCTTCCGTTTCGGCGCCAGTGCGTTTGGTGGGGATGTTCGTCTGCGTCCTGTGCGTATGCCTGACGCAGAGCCCGCTGTACTTGATGCTGATGACAGCGATCGCGTTGGTGCTCGTTGCGGTGCGCCCCGTACGCGGGCTGCGCGCGACCTTTGTGCCGGCGTTGGCTGCAGCGGGGTTTGCCGTGGTTTTGGCGCTGCCGGCCCTGCTGCTGGGTGCTTCTGCCACGGGCGCCATGCTCAAGATTGCGCTCAAGACCTTTGTTAATGTGTCATTGGTGTTGGGCGTTTCGTGGACGCTTACCTGGAGTCGCATGCCGGCGGCGCTTAAGATGCTGCACCTGCCCGACGAGGTTATCTTTACGTTTGATATGGCGCTCAAACACATCGAGGTGCTGGGACGCACGGCGCACGACCTGTGCGAATCGGTCATGCTTCGCAGTGTGGGCCGCGCGCCTGCAGGATTTTCGCGTACCGATTCGATCGCGGGTATCATGGGCATGACCTTTATCAAGGCGATGGAATGCAGCCGCGCGATGGACGAGGCTATGCTTTGCCGCGGTTTTGCCGGCGCATATCCGGCGCCTGCACGGAACGGATTTGGCTGGCACGACGCGGTCTATGCGGCCGTTGTGGTGCTGCTCGCCGTGTTGTGCGCGGTGCTGTAGCGCGGGCGGTCAAGCCGTCGATGTGAATAGGGAAGGGCGACGTTTTGGCAAACGATACAAATGGTGCGATGGGTGCGAGCGGTGCTGCCGGCGCCAAGGCCACGCCGCTCATCGAGTTTCGCAACGTGGTGTTTTCCTATGCGGGCCATACGGTGGTCGATAGCGTGTCGCTGCAGGTTAATCGCGGTGAGCTGGTTGCGCTGCTTGGACCCAACGGCTGCGGCAAGACGACGATCATGCGGCTTATCAACGGGCTTGAGCTTGCGGATGCGGGTACGTACCTGTTTGATGGACATGTGGTCGATGCGGCATATCTCAAGGATTCCGCGACGGCCCAGCGGTTCCATCAGCACGTGGGCTTCGTGTTCCAAAACGCCGATGCACAGCTCTTTTGCGCCACGGTCGGCGAGGAGGTCGCGTTTGGCCCGGCTCAAATGGGGCTTTCGGCGGACGAGCTTGGGCGCCGCGTCCGTGATGCCATGGAGCTGTTTCAGGTTGCCGATCTGGTCGATGCCTCGCCCTATCAGCTTTCGGGCGGGCAAAAGAAGCGTGTGGCGCTGGCTGCCGTCGTGTCGATGAACCCCGATATTCTGGTGCTCGACGAGCCTACCAACGGACTTGACGAGGACTCTTGCGACATCGTGGTCAACTTTCTACTGGCCTATGTTGCTGCCGGTAAGACGGTCTTGATGAGCACGCATCATCAGGATTTAGTACGACGTCTTGGGGCCCGTGCGATTTATATCGATCGATATCACCACGTGGTCGAGGCTCCCGTGCCGTCATATGGAACCGAAAACGGTGCAGCAGAATAGTTGCCGCATAGTGGGGTTGCGGCCGCGCACGTGACTTGCTGCGAATGGTATAGTTATCCGGGTTTTTACGGGGGTAGCTATGCCAAGCTGGAATATTCATATCGCTCAGACGGAACGACTTCTGGCGCGTGCCGGCGCGCTTGCCGATAACGTGCGCGACCGCAATGCCTTTTTGTTTGGCAGCGTGGTTCCGGACATTTTTGTGGGGTACATGGTTCCCGGTATTGCCGACCCCATCCCGTATCGCATCACGCACTTTGCCAAGCCCGAGCCCATTCCTAAGCCACGCGAGCATGAGTTTTGGGACACCTATGTCGCGCCTTTGCTTAAAGGTGCGCCGGCGGGTGCGCCGGCTGCAGCGACCTCGATTGGCGAAGAGCGTGAAAGGCTCAATCGGGTGCACTATCCGCAGCGCTACAAAGACGCCGAGCCGGTTGACGGCCCCGGCGCCGCCGAGTTTTCGCTCGCGCCCGATGACGTAGCGCAGTCGCTGCTCGATTTGACGCTGGGCGTTTGGTCGCATCTGGTGGCCGATACCGTGTGGAACACGCGAGTGAACCAATATCTCGAGGCGCGCGGCGGCAAGCCGTGCGAGGAGTTCCGCATTAAGAAGCAGGGAGACTTTGACTGGTTTGGCAAGACGCTCGGCATCGTTTCTATCCCGCGTGCGACCGATCGCCTCTATACCGCGGCGGCCCAGTTTGGTCAGTATTCGATTCCACAAGAGTATGTGCTCAAGACCATTGGCGTTATGCACGAGATTGTGCGCGAAAACCCCGGCGATCCGGATCATCCGCCGTACCGTCTGCTGACCGAAGGGTTCTTTGACGCAACGTTTACCGAGGTCGTCGAGCTAACCGAGGCGGGTTTTGCCGCCCGCGTTGCCGCTTCTGACGTCCCCGCAGTCCCTCTGATCGCTAGCTGCTAGCCGGCTGACTTCGCGGTGAACAGTTCATCCCAATTGACCAATAGCTCCCGCCGAAGGGTTTCTGCGGCAGTGAGTTCCAGCTTAGATTTTGGAACGTAAGGGAGCCCCGCCTTTTTATGAATTAGCTCGGCGATGCTGTTAAAGCTCTTCGTGTCCTTGATTTGATCATAGGTTATCTGGATAGCGTCATAGCCCATGCTTGTGAGGGCGGTGGTGCGCTCGGCATCGGAGAGGCTCGCGGCTTCGCTGTCATGGGCGGAGCGGCCTTGGCATTCCAGAATGACGCCCATGCTGTCGGTGCTGCTCTCTATGAGGATATCGGCGTAGCAGCAGGTTTTGTCATACAGTGAGCGCGCGGCGTCGCTGAGTGGGATGCGCACGTTGTTTGCGATATTGATGCCCATGCCGCCCTCGTTGCGGGGGAGCGAGACAAGCATGGAGGTCTGTACTTCGAAGGGCGAGGCGGTCTGTCCCGTCATGTGCTCGGCCGCCCAGCGCAGTTGTTTAACGCCGCGCAGGCCTGCGGCCTGCTTGGCGAACGCGGCGATATCCGCTGCGGAAAGAAGCGGCGTGCGCTTCCACAAGTTGGTGTCATTGCCCTTGGTGTCGACAACACGTTTCCAACCACAGTCGGGCGGAATGAGCTTAAGCGAAATTGCTTCATCGAGCTGCTGCTGCGCCCGTTTACAAGGCGTGAACACTGCAAAGGAGCCGCACATCTCGTAGCAAGCCATGAGTAACTGGTTGCGTGAGACCTGCGTAGCAAGGTTGAGCAGCGTAAACTCGGGCGACGTGACATCAAATCCATGCTCAGTCTGCCTAAACGACCCAGGAGGCGGCTCTTGGGTTAGCAGACGGCTATGAAATAGCTTTCCGTTCGCGCGCTGTTTTCTTTCGCCCACGAATCTCCAGACTGGTGTGCCGAGCAAGTCTTTAAATACTGGTTGTTTTGAGTAATGCACCAAGCGATGGTCATGGTCGGGCGGCAGGATTGCCGGATAGAGTCCCAGTATCTGGGGCGGTATGCGATAGTACTGAAAAGCCGTGGGTCCGCAGGCAAGAAATGACATAGCGATCCGATCGTTTGAGCGTAGTTTGGGCTAGAAAAGCTATCGGTTTCGGAAGTGCGGGGAAAAAGACAAACAGGTCAACCACAAGCGGTATTTAAGCCAACTTTATCAGGGGTTTTGTTGAAATAAAAGGGCTTGTGCTCGGGGGTAGGCAATTTTTCCCCGCACTTCCGAAAACGTGGTCGATTTAGACCTTGCTAAAACGATTTATCAGCCCTGTGTGAGGTGTGGGTTTGCCACCGGGCGAACACTTTTAGCGCTTGGGGCTTTATTTTTTGGGCCTCGGAGGGCGGATTTCGCGCTTTTGGTAAAGAAATGGGTGCGTGTCATGCCGTGCGGTAGGCATCGGCGCACAGAAAAAGGGCCCGGAAGGCAAAGCCTTCCGGGCCCTTTGCAATGCAAATGTGCTTGCAAGTGCGATTTAGCGCACCTGAGCGACGTAGGCGACGTTGGTCGAGGAGACCTTGTCCTCAAGCTGGACGCTCATACGGGGATCGCCGGCGGTAGCGACGGTCAAATCACCGGTCTCGACGTAGCCGAGCTCCTTAGCGGTCTCGATCGCCTTGACGATCGTGCCGTTGACGGTGCCCTGGGTAATCTCGGCCTGGTGCGGGATAACGCCCCAGTACATGATCATCTGCTGGACGGCCCACTCGTGGCGGGAGAACGCGCAGATCGGCATGTTGGGACGGAAGTGCGAGATCAGGCGAGCGGTACGACCGGTGGTCGTCGGCACGGTGATGCACTTGGCGCCAACGGTGGTGGCCATGTTCACAGCGGACATACCCACAACGTTGTTGACGACGCGGGTGCCGTGAGCATCGGCCGGAACCTCGAGCGGAGCGTGGGCCGGGAGGTACTTCTCGGTCTCGAGAGCGATGCTGGCCTGCATCTTGACGGCCTCGACCGGGTACTTACCGGCAGCGGACTCGCCGGACAGCATGACGGCGTCGGTACCGTCGTAAATGGCGTTAGCAACGTCGGCAACCTCGGCGCGCGTCGGGCGCGGGTTCTGCTGCATGGAGTCGAGCATCTGCGTAGCGGTGATAACGGGCTTGTAGGCCGCGTTGCACTTGGCGATGATCTCCTTCTGGATGTGCGGAACGAGCTCGGGCTTGATCTCGATGCCCAGGTCGCCACGGGCGACCATGATGCCGTCGGAAGCCTCGAGGATCTCATCGAAGTTCTCGACGCCCAGGGCGCACTCGATCTTCGGGAAGATCGTCACGTGCTCGCCGCCGTTCTCGCGGCAAAGCTCACGGATGCCGCGGACAGACTCGCCGTCACGGATGAAGGAAGCGGCGATGTAGTCGATGTTCTCGGTCAGGCCAAAGAGGATGTCCTGACGATCGCGCTCGGTGATGGCGGGCAGCGAGATGTTGACGTTGGGCATGTTGACGCCCTTGCGCTCGCCGATCAGGCCGTCGTTCTTGACGACGCAGGTCATGTCCTGGCCGTCGACGGACTCGACCTCGAGAGCAACCAGGCCGTCATCGATCAGGATGAGGGAGCCCTTCTCGACCTCGGAGGGCAGAGCCAGGTAGTCGAGGGAGATGTGCTCAGCGGTGCCGTGGAAATCCTCGGACGTGGGCTGAGCGGTGACGACGATCTTGTCGCCGGTCTTGACGGCAACCTTCTTGCCGTCGACCAGAAGACCGGTGCGGACCTCGGGGCCCTTGGTGTCGAGCAGGATGCCGACGGGCATACCGAGCTCCTTGGAAATACGACGGACGCGCTCGATGCGACCGTGGTGCTCGTCGTAGGAGCCGTGCGAGAAGTTAAAACGGGCGACGTTCATGCCCGCCTTGATCATCTCGCGGATGGTCTCGTCGCTATCGCAGGCGGGACCCATGGTGCATACAATCTTAGTGCGCTTGTACATTCAGACCTCCATCTGACATCGTCTTGCGCTGATAGATAAACCATAAGAAATAAAACTGAGTTGATTATAACGAAATACCGGCCGAATACCCCAAAAAATCGACCGTATGCCGAATTAGAAGTTCATTTTTTACGGGAAAAACGGTATATGAAAAAACTTTACCAACCGCTCTAACCGCTGCTATCTGGGCGATATTTTAGTTTGGCGACGCGCCTAAGAAAAAACGTTTTATCAGTATTGAGCATCACACGGTCCGCATCGTTGCATACGGACCATATTTCCAAATGGATTGTTTTGGCTAGACGCGTCGCTTTGGGGTACCATAGCTCCACTATCAACTGCCGCTCAGCACGGCAGCCTTGATGAGCCCTTGCCCTTCTCCTGGGAATTATGATCGGGCATCAATCTGCTGAGTGGCCCGAATCCCAGGAGGGGACTCTATATGCAAAAGGAATACCTGTCCGCCGCGGCGGAGGTGCTCAGCGACCAAGGTGTCGATGAGAACCTCGGCCTGAGCAACGACGAGGCGTCGTCGCGCCTCGCCAAGACAGGCCCTAACAAGCTTGAGGAAGCCGAGAAGACGCCGCTGTGGAAGCGTTTCTTTGAGCAGATGGCCGACCCCATGGTCATCATGTTGATCGTTGCCGCCGTTATCAGCGCGCTCACGGGCATGGTTAAGGGCGAGGCGGACTTTGCCGATGTCGCCATCATCATGTTCGTCGTTATCGTCAACTCGGTGCTGGGCGTGGTCCAGGAAGCCAAGAGCGAGGAGGCCCTCGAGGCCCTTCAGGAGATGAGCGCGGCGCAGTCCAAGGTTCTACGCGACGGCAAACTCGTGCACCTGCCGAGCGCCGAGCTCGTACCCGGTGACGTGATCATGCTCGAGGCGGGCGACTCCGTCCCGGCCGACTGCCGCGTGCTCGAGAGCGCCACGATGAAAATCGAAGAGGCCGCGCTCACCGGCGAGTCCGTGCCGGTCGAGAAGCACGCCAATGTGATCGAGCTTGCCGCGGGCACCGATGACGTGCCGCTCGGCGACCGCAAGAACATGTGCTACATGGGCTCCACCGTCGTGTACGGCCGTGGCCGCGCCGTCGTGGTCGGCACCGGCATGGATACCGAGATGGGCAAGATCGCCGGTGCCCTGGCCGAGGCCAAGGAAGAGCTCACGCCGCTGCAGGTGAAGCTCGCCGAGCTCAGCCGTATCCTCACCATTATGGTGATCGTCATCTGCGTCGTGATCTTTGGCGTCGACATCGTCCGCCACGGCGTGGGCAACGTCCTTACCGACCCGACTGCCCTGCTCGACACCTTTATGGTCGCCGTCTCGCTCGCCGTCGCTGCCATCCCCGAGGGCCTGGTCGCCGTCGTGACCATCGTGCTGTCGCTTGGCGTGACCAAGATGGCCAAGCGCCAGGCAATTATCCGCAAGCTCTCTGCCGTCGAGACTCTCGGCTGCACGCAGACCATCTGCTCCGACAAGACCGGTACCCTTACCCAAAACAAGATGACCGTCGTCAAGCACGAGCTCGCTGCGCCTAAGGAGAAGTTCCTGGCAGGTATGGCGCTGTGCTCCGATGCCCAGTGGGACGAGGAACTGGGCGAGGCCGTGGGCGAGCCGACCGAGTGCGCGCTCGTCAACGATGCCGGAAAGGCGGGCCTCACTGGTCTGACTGCCGAGCACCCGCGCGTGGGCGAGGCCCCGTTTGACTCGGGCCGCAAGATGATGTCCGTGGTCGTTGAGACCCTGGACGGCGAGTACGAGCAATACACCAAGGGCGCGCCCGACGTGGTGATCGGCCTGTGCACCCACATCTACGAGGGCGATAAGGTCGTCCCCCTGACCGAGGAGCGTCGTGCCGAGCTCGTGGCCGCCAACAAGGCCATGGCCGACGAGGCCCTGCGCGTGCTGGCGCTGGCAAGCCGCACCTACACCGAGGTCCCAAGCGACTGCAGCCCCGCCGCGCTCGAGCACGACCTGGTCTTCTGCGGCCTGTCCGGCATGATTGACCCGGTCCGCCCCGAGGTCGCCGACGCCATCCGCGAGGCCCACGATGCCGGTATCCGCACCGTCATGATCACGGGCGACCACATCGACACCGCCGTGGCCATTGCCAAGCAGCTGGGTATCGTCACCGATCGCAGCCATGCCATCACCGGTGCCGACCTCGATCGCATGAGCGACGAGGAGCTCGACGCGCACATCGAGGACTACGGCGTGTACGCCCGCGTCCAGCCCGAGCACAAGACCCGTATCGTCGAGGCTTGGAAGTCGCGCGACCAGATCGTGGCCATGACGGGTGACGGCGTCAACGACGCCCCGTCCATCAAGCGCGCCGACATCGGCGTCGGCATGGGCATCACCGGTACCGACGTTACCAAGAACGTTGCCGACATGGTGCTTGCCGACGACAACTTCGCCACCATCATCGGTGCCTGCGAAGAGGGCCGTCGCATCTACGACAACATCCGCAAGGTCATCCAGTTCCTGCTTTCGGCCAACCTTGCCGAGGTGTTCTCGGTGTTTATCGCCACGCTCATCGGCTTTACCATCTTCCAGCCGGTGCAGCTGCTGTGGGTGAACCTGGTCACCGACTGCTTCCCCGCGCTCGCGCTGGGCATGGAGGATGCCGAGGGCGACATCATGAAGCGCAAGCCGCGCAACGCCAAGGACGGCGTCTTTGCCGGCAATATGGGCCTGGACTGCGTGGTCCAGGGCTTGATCATTGCCGCGCTGGTGCTGGCGAGCTTCTTTGTGGGCGTGTACTTTGACATGGGCTACATCCACATCTCCGATATGATCGCCGGCGTCGCCGACGAGGAAGGCGTGATGATGGCCTTCATCACGCTCAACATGGTCGAGATCTTCCACTGCTTTAACATGCGCAGCCGCCGCACGTCGCTGTTTAAGATGAAGAAGCAGAACAAGTGGCTGTGGGCCTCTGCCGCGCTGGCGCTGGTGCTGACGGTGATCGTAACCGTGCAGCCGACGCTTGCCGAGATGTTCTTTGGCCCCGTGACGCTTGAGCTCAAGGGCGTTATCGCCGCGCTGGGCCTTGCCTTCCTGATCATTCCGCTGATGGAGATCTACAAGGCGATCATGCGCGCAGTCGAGAAAGAGTAGGTCGAAAGGCCATCCTTCCCACCGGCCCGACCGCCTGCGGGGTTTCTTCTTCGCTGGTCCTCGCGCTTCGCGCTGCGGGATCGTTCGGGAGAAAGGGCTTCCGGGGCGGGCCCTGCGGTATCCTTGCTGGCTTTTCTCCCGCGCGGATGATAAAGGGCTGAGGGAAAGTATGTGAGCTGGTCGGGCTTTGCCCGGCCAGCTCTTTTTGATTTAAAATACCTGCTCAGTTGTGATTTGTGGTGCTGGGAGGCGCTTGTGGGTAAAGCTAGGGCTAAGGCGAAGAAAAAGACGACGGGGGCGCGAGCCAAGCGTGATCGTCGTCGGAAGCTTGCGACCGAAGCCCCCGCGTCTGCCGAGGAGCTGCTGGCGAGCGTGCCGGGACTCGATGCGCTGCAGGATGTTCCGGCGTTTGGCGATCTGCCGGTCGCCGCGGCTCAGCAGGCAGCATTTGACGATTTTTGCGCCCAAGCCGAGGAGCCCGAGCAGATGCAGCTGGGTGCCGTGGTGCGCTTAGATCGCGGGTTTCCGCTGGTGGCGACGGCCGACGATACCTTTCGTGCCGAGCATGCCGTGGGGTTTGCCAAGTCGCGCGGCGAGGACGAGGTGCTGCTGCCGGCTGTGGGTGACCGCGTGGCGGTGCGTCGTGCACCCGGGCACGACATGGGCGTAATCGAATGCGTCCTGCCGCGACGCACGAGTTTTGAGCGTTGGCGTGGCCGCGCCCGCGGCGAGCGTCAGGTGCTTTGTTCCAACGTGGATAGCGTGCTGATCGTGCAGGCACTTGGCGCCGGCGAGGTGCTGCTCGACCGCGTGGCGCGCTCGCTGGTTTTGGCGCTCGACTGCGATGCCGAGCCGGTGGTGGTGCTTACCAAGGCCGACCGCTGCGAGGCCGCGGAACTCGAGCGCGATCTGGATCGCGTGCGCCGTCTGGTGGGCCCGGACGTGCGCGTGATCGTGACGTCCTCTGCCGAAGGCCGTGGTTTGGATGAGGTGCGCGCCTGTGTTCCGGCGGGAACGTGCGCCATGATCCTGGGTGAGTCGGGGGCCGGAAAGTCGACGCTGCTCAATGCGCTGCTGGGCCACGATGCGCTGGCTACCGGTGGTGTGCGCGAGCGCGACGACCAAGGCCGCCATACCACGGTCGCGCGCGTGATGGTGGCGCTGCCGGGCGATGCCGGCGTCATTGCCGACGCTCCGGGCCTGCGCAGTTTGCCACTCGTTGGTCACGAGCGGGGCCTAGCGCGTGCCTTCCCCGAGATCGTCGAGGCGTCGCGTGCGTGTCGGTTTGGCGACTGCACGCATACCCACGAACCGGGCTGCGCCGTTCGCGAGGCCGCCGATGCCGGGCAGATCGATGGCCTGCGCCTGGAAACGTTCCAAAACTTGGCGTCATCCATGCGTGTGAGTGCCCAAATGCTCGATCCCGATGTCCATCTGTAATTGAATTTATCTATGACAGCCGTCTTCCAACTGTGCGGGAGGCGGCTTTTTTACTGGCGATGCGCCCTTAAATGAGCGTTTTGCCGACGCGCTGACCAAAACCTTGCCGCGGGCTTGACGGGTTGGTCAGCTCTTGGCTGGTAATTGGTTTGACACTTAAAACCAAGATGGTGATCGCGCTGTTTTGTTGCTTGGCCGCTCGGACAATAGTGGTACGGGCATCCCATCCGCCCAGTGCTGTCTTGAGAGGAGCTGCCGTGAACAAGAGCAAGCGCATCGCCATCAGTCTGGCAGCGGGCGTGCTCGCCGCGGCACTCTGCATGGTTTACGGGTCATCGGTTCGTTCGCGGGCTGAGCAGGCCCAGGCCAAAACCTTGGCCAAATACGGCGGCGATCGCGTCGAAGTTTGCGTTGCCGCGCGTGATATCGATGTGGGTGAGACCCTCGACGAGACCAATGTCGTAACCCAAGAGTGGCTCGCGAGCCTGCTGCCGCGCGATGCGGCGACCGAGCTGCGCCAGGTGCGAGGCGACGTGACGACCTCGCGTATTCCCAAAAATGCCGTGGTCTGCGATGTCTACACCAAAGCCGAGAGCCATACGCTCGAGGTGCCCAAGGGCAAGGTTGCCGTTTCGGTGGCGGTCGATGCCGAGCATTCGGTGGGCGGAGCCGCAGGCGTGGGCAGCTACGTGGATGTGTACGTGCAAAAAGACGGCGTGACCGACCGGCTGTGCGGCGCGTATGTGATCGATACCAGCGACGAGGCCGGTGCCACGCGCGAAGGCAAGGTCGAGTGGGTGACGCTGGCGGCCGACCCCAAAGACGTCAAGGAATTGCTGGGAGCCTCGGGCAAGGGAACGGTCAGCTTGACGATTCCCGCCACGGCACGCGGCAAAAAGAGCGGAGGCGACGAGTGATGAAGGCGATCTGGCTTGCGTGCTGCGCGTGTGGAGATTACGGACTGCTGCAGCAGGAAGTCGAGGGCCGCGATGCGGGCGCGCAGGTGCTTCGCGTGGGCGACCTAGACGGGTTGGTGTCTATGGCTCGGGCGTTTCCTTCGCGCCGTGGCGCTGCCATTATCGCGGCATCCCTGTTTGATACTAAAGATGTGCGAGAGGCCGTCGCGCGCCTGACTGCCGAAGGACGCGTGAGCCGCGTCGTCGTGTTGATAGAGGCGCTCGATCCGTCGGATATCGAGGGGCTGTTTCGCGCGGGGGCGACCGAGGTCATCGCTGCGCACAGCATATGCGGCAGCGGACATGTGGGCGAGGGAGCGGTTGATTCCGATTGGGGCGTGTCGCCTGAGCCCGATGTTTTTGTTGATAGGGAACCCGGGGCGCCTCGCGCTACAAGAGGCCCGCGTGTTGATGACTATGGGAAAGCGGAAGCCGAGCATGTTCGGCGCCCCCCGGGCCCCCTTGCATGTGGTGACGTCGGAGCGTCGGTGCCGTATGGCGAAGACCTCCTGGCCGTAGATATGGGATACGTGCACGGCGTGAGCCTGGCCGATGGACTCGATGAGGTCGAGGGCCTTGTCGCGGGTGATGGCCCGCACGTCGACGTGACAGCGGAATCCCCAGTTCCGCCCCTACCGTTTGAGCAGCCTGCCGTGCCGGCGTGGACGCAGCACTTGGGTGCGGCTGGCGAGACGGGGACGTTGCCGCCCACGTCGTCAGCCCCTGCACCGCTGGCAGACACTGCGTCGACGTCGCATCGAGCTCCGGTCATCTGCGCCATTTCGGGTTCGGGCGGCTGTGGCAAATCGACGATTGTCGCCACGATGGCGCATGCCGCTTCGTTGCTGGGTCTGCGAGCTGCCGTACTCGATTTGGACCTAATGTTTGGAAATCTCTACGACTTGCTGGGCGCCGATGCCCCGCATGACATGGCGACACTTATCGAGCCGTCGGTCGCGGGCGCACTTGCGGAGCAAGACGTGGTCGCTGCATCGATGCGCGTTGCCCCAGGCGTTACGCTTTGGGGGCCTGTCGCAGCGCCCGAGCGCGCCGAGCTCATGGCGCGTCCGGTAGAGCTGCTGCTCGACATCTTGCGTCGTGAGTCCGACGTGGTCCTTATCGATACCTCGGTCTTTTGGGGCGATGCGGTGGCGGCTGCGGTGGCGGCGTGCGACCGTTGCCTTGTCGTGGGTGATGCGGCAGTTTCTTCCGCGACGTCTGCAGCGCGCGTCATTGAGCTGGCGAGCCGTGTGGGCGTGCCGCGCACGCGCATGAGCGCCGTATTCAACCGATTTGGCGCGCGTGGGGCGGACGAGGATGTCGCCATGCGCTTTGAGATTGCCTGTGCGTTGAGCTCCAAGATTCGTATCGCCGATGGCGGGCAGGATCTCGCCGCGCTCATGGCGTTTGGGCGCGCTGACGAGGCAGTGGGGCAGACCAGCGCTTTTGCGACCAGCGTGCGCGAGGCCACGCGTGAGATGCTCGTGGAACTGGGGTGCGCCGTCGGCCCTTGGAGCGATATGGTCGCCGACCGTGCAACGCGCACCGAACGCCCGCGCATCCGCCTTCCCTGGTCGCGTGAGGGTGATTGCCGATGAGCCTGCAAACGAGAATTAAAGCAGCCGGTGCGGCAGCGGCGACGGCACCTGTCGATGTGGGACGGCACCGTGCGGTCAAGCGCCGCACCAAGCGGGCCGTGATGGACCGCGTGGGCTACGACGAGGTGGCACGCATCAGTGCCTACGTCGATCCGGTTCTTGCCCGTTCGGAATTGCGTCCTGCGGTGGAGGCGGCACTCAACGTGGAAGAACCGACCGACCTGGCGACGCCCGAGCGTGAGACCATCATCAACGAGATCTTGGATGACGTGGTGGGCTTGGGCCCGCTGCAGCCGCTCATCGAGGACGACACCGTCACCGAGATTATGGTCAACGGTTGCCGCTCGGCGTTCTTTGAGCGCGGCGGGGTCTTATACCCCATCGAGCATGCGTTTGAGGATGACGAGCAGATCCGCGTGCTCATCGACCGCATCATCTCACCGCTGGGCAGGCGTATCGACGAGCGCAGTCCCATCGTCAACGCCCGCCTCAAGACGGGTTATCGCGTCAACGCGGTGATTCCGCCCGTGGCGATCGATGGGCCGATCCTCACCATCCGCAAGTTCTCGGATCGCATCTGTTCGTTGGACGAGCTTGTGGGCCTGGGGTCGCTGCCGCTTTGGTATGCGCAACTGCTTTCGTGTGCGGTGTCGCTGCGCCAAGATTTGGCGGTTGCGGGCGGTACGGGGTCGGGCAAGACTACGCTGCTCAACGCGCTATCGTGCGAGATATCTACCGGCGAGCGCATCGTGACGATCGAGGATTCCGCCGAGCTCAAGTTCGCGCATCACCCGCATGTGGTTCGCCTGGAGGCGCGCGAGGCTTCAATTGAGGGTGAGGGTGCGGTGACAATCCGCGACCTGGTGACCAACGCCCTGCGTATGCGTCCCGACCGTATTGTGGTGGGTGAGGTACGCGGTGCGGAATGTTGCGACATGCTGCAGGCCATGAACACCGGGCACGATGGGTCGCTCACCACGCTTCATGCGGGCACCGAGCAAGAGACCGTGGTGCGTTTGACGCTGCTTGCGCGCTATGGCATCGATCTGCCGAGCGAGCTTATCGAGGAACAAATCGCTATGGCGCTCGACGGCATCGTGATGTCCGAGCGCCATGCGGACGGCCGGCGTTTTGTGTCCTCCTACTCGGGGGTGCGACGCGGCGCGTCGGGTGGCGTGGAACTCGAGCGCTACGTGACCTTCGATGCCGCCGAGCGCACCTGGACCCTCAACCGCGAGCCGCCGTTTATCGCAGAGGGCTTGCGCTCGGGAACGCTTACGCAGGAGGAGGTGGAGGAATGGAGGTCGTTGTGCCCCTCGTCGTAGGGGGCCTTGCCGGGTTTTCGGTCGCGACGGTATGCGGAGTGGAGCCTCATGTGCCGAGGGTGCCGCCGGCGGAGCTGGTGCGCCAGACGCTCGAGACGGCGGCAGAGAAGCTGCCGCGTGAGCTGGTGGAAAACGATCTGCTAAAAAAGATCGCCCGCTCCTGGGTATCGTTGGTTCCCGTGCGCCGCATCGGTCTTGTCGTTGAGGATGATGCTTCACGCTTGGCGTTCCTGTTGCTATCGAGTGGCGTCTGCTGCCTTGCGCTTGCCGTGGTGTCGCTATCGCCCATCGGCTTTGTTTTGGGGGCGGTTGCGCCCTTTGCCGCCGGCGCCGCACGCGACGTCTTTGACCACCGACGCGAGCAGCGCGATGTGGAGGAAGCCATGCCCGAGGCCTTTACGGCACTTTCCATGTCGCTTGCCTCGGGACATTCGCTGGCCCAGGGCATGCGGTTTGTGGGCGCTCACGCGCAAGAGCCGGTGCATACCGAGTTTCTGCGGGTAGCGGCGGCGATCGACTGTGGCATTTCGGCTGCCGATGCGCTCGACGACCTGCTTGTCCGCATCGACGCCCCCGGGCTTTCGCTTGTCACGTTGGCGCTCAAGGTGTCGCAGCGGACCGGTGCCCCGCTTGCCGATCTGCTGTCCGAGGCGTCGAGCATGGTGGGGGAGCGTATCGAGCTCAAGCGCCGCCTGGATGTCAAAACGTCGCAGGCGCGCATGTCGGCGCATATGGTCGCGGCGATGCCGGCGGGTATGTGCGCGGTGCTGGCCCTGCTTTCGGCAGATTTTCGCTACGGTCTCGCAACGCCGGTAGGCGCCGGCGCCGTGGTTCTGGGGCTTGCCCTTAACGGCGTCGCCCTAATGGTTATCCGACGCATTATGCGGGTGGAGCTGTGAGCGCCCTGGTTGCCGCCACGGCTTGCCTGTGCGCCTTCGGCGTATTTGTCGCGACGGGCCTGGAGCGCTCGGATGTGCGCAAGACCATGGAGATTTTCAGGGGCGAGGCGGTGCTGGTCGTTGCTGCGGCCCATTCGGTGATCGATGCCGCTATTGCGCGGGTGAGGGGCGCATTTGGCGTGGACAACTCAGCGCAGGTTTCGCTCGGCGAGGTGTCCGAGATGATTGATGTGGTGCGCCTGGGGCTTTCCGCCGGCCTTTCGTTCGATGCGGCGCTCGAGATCTTTTGCGCCAATCGTCGATCGGCGCTGACTGTTCGGCTTGAACGGGCATGCATGGCGTGGCAGGTGGGCGTGGGAGCGCGCGAGGACGAGTTGTTGGCGGCCGCGCAGGACCTGGACGTGCGGGCGCTCGAGACCTTTGCCATTACGGTGGGTCAAGCGCTCGCCCTGGGTGCCCCGCTTGCCGAGACCCTTGCTGTCCAAAGTCGCGAGATCCGCGCCGCCCATCGTGCCGCGGTCGAGCGCGAGATTGAACGAGCGCCCGTCAAGCTGCTGATTCCCACCGGCACGCTCATCTTGCCGGCACTGCTGTTATCCATATTGGGCCCGCTGCTGGGAGCAGGCGGGATGATGTAGGGAGGAATACATGAACAAAATGGCTGACGTTATGGGTAGGGTTTGGAGCCGGACGCTTTACCGTGCAATGCGTTCCTGTCAACGTGCCAAGGCGCTGGTGCAGGAGGAAAGCGCGCAGGGTACCACCGAGTACGCCATCTTGGTCGGCGTGCTCGTGGTAATCGCGATCATTGCCATCGTTGCATTTAAGGGCAACGTCGAAAAGCTATGGAACGCGATCAAAGACGGCATCAACAGCCTGTAGAAGGCGGGCATTCTGTTGGCGTGCTGCTGGTGCTCGCTTGCCTGATTGTGGCGATAGCGGCGACGCTCTGGGGGCTGAATGTCGTGCGACAGCAGCGTTCTGGGGCCGTCGCGGATGGGAGCTCGGGCGCGGTGGCGCCTCCCGATGACAAAGCGCGGGACACGGCCGACAGGGATGCCGCCGTCACGGCACAAACTTTTCTGCGCGCCCTCGACGAACGGGTGGATGCTGCGGTGGGTCCATCTGCGGACAACGCAGTCGCAGCCCGGCTGACATGGGCCGAGGAGCGACCGATGACCGAGGCTGCCGCGGACCTGTTGCGTGTTTATCGCGAGGTGCCCACAGCCCAGCTCGCTCTAAGCGGTTACCTCGACATCAAGGGCAACGTATGGGGCGCCATCGTGCGCGATGGGCGCGGCTGGGTCGACATGGTGACGGTTGCCGCGGATGCCGGCGACGCCTCGTGCCGCTTACGCGCGGTGCGCTTGGTTCCGCAAGCATCGGGGTCAAAGGAGGGATCGTGAAATGCTTGACGTTTTGCGCGAGGAGTCTGCCCAATCGACCGTTGAGTACGCCATCGTCACCATGGCGCTGCTTTCCATCGTGCTGGCGATTGCGGGGCTTTGGCGCGCCGGCACCGACGGACGCTTGGCGGCGTTGGCTGCACGGGCGACGAGGCCCATGGCGTCGCCTCGACATCGGTTATCGACGCCGCCGCAGGCGCCAAAGACATCGCGCTCTATTGATATCGCGCGCGAGGATTGGGCGCAGTCCACGGTCGAGGCCGCTTTTTTGCTGCCGACGTTTTTGACGCTCATCCTGCTTGCGCTGCAGCCGGTGTGCCTGCTCTATACGCGCGCGGTCATGGAGTCTGCCGCCGCCGAGACGGCGCGGCTCATGACCACGACGACGGCGGAGGACGACGACCTCAAGGAGTTTGCCCGTCGCCGTCTCGCCGCGGTGCCCGATGTCTCGATCTTTCACGCCGGCGGACCGCTGTCGTGGGATATCGAGCTTGGCCGGGCGGGCGCAGGGGGCGTTTCGTCTGTATCTATCGCGGGCGATGTAAAGCCGCTGCCCGTGATCGGCGCGTTCGTGCAGGCCATGGGCAATGTGGGGGGAGGAGGGAATGTTGAGTTGAAAGTCGACGTTTCGTATCGATCGCGTCCCGGATGGCTGGAGGGAGACTATGATTCGTGGATTGCCGCGTGGGATTAGGCGTCGCCTGCTGCGAATGATGCGAGGGCTCGTGTGCCGTTGCCGGTCGAATGCCCGCCGCAAGCGGGGCGGCTTCATGGGCCGCTCCGGTATCGACTTGTTTATCGAGGACGGTGCCTACACTACGCTTTCTTCGGCGGTCGTCATACTTGTGGTGCTTACGCTGCTGTTTTCGTCGACGGCGGCGATATGGAGTATGTCGCGTGCCGGGGATACCCAGGTGGCGGCCGATAGCGGTGCTCTGGCGGGTGCCAACGTGATATCGTCCTACCATACAGCAGCCACGGTGGTGGATGCGAGCATTTTGAGCTTGGGCCTGGCGGGGTTTGCCACAATCGGCACCGGCTTGGTTGCCATGCTGGTGCCGGGTGGGAAAATAGCCGCAAGCGATATGGTCGATACCGGGATTGAGATTAT
Organism: Collinsella sp. HCP28S3_E9; assembly: GCF_052065455.1. Taxonomy (NCBI): domain Bacteria; kingdom Bacillati; phylum Actinomycetota; class Coriobacteriia; order Coriobacteriales; family Coriobacteriaceae; genus Collinsella; species Collinsella sp. HCP28S3_E9. Next base: position 34,358 of record NZ_JBQHTZ010000012.1, on the reverse strand, counting down.
TAAAACGCGCAATAGGTTTGCCAAAAGTGCGTCGGAGGGTTTGCAAAAAGTCGAAACGGCTCTGCCATATCTGGTTGCCGCGCGAGCTACGCAGGCTGTTTCGGCGCAGGATACCGATAACGTGACCTATACCGGCACAGCGCTCGCCGTGCCCAGGACATCGGAGTCGGACTTTGTTGCGCTCGAGGGGTCAGAAATCTCGACCGATGCCATCGAGAGCACCTCAAAAGACCTTGACTATGCTGCCAAGGAACTGAAGAAAGCGTCCGAGAAAACGTCAAAGGCCAAGGAACGCGCCTGGCTTGCGGACTGTGGCGGATCGGATGAGAATGCGATTGGCAAGTACTCATGTATGTGGGAGCGTGCGGGGAGCTTGGCAAAGCTATCGGGTGAACAAAACCGCCGCTATACTTCGAGTATCGATTGGGAGCCGCAAATCGCCCTAAATCGTGCGAAGAACTATTACCGCCGGCGCCTGGCGAATGAAAGGCCGCTTGGTGGGGGTGTAGAGATGGAAGCGGAGTCTGTCGCGCGCAAAGCGTTTTACGCTTATGCAATCGAAGAACTCGATCACTCGTATATTAAAGATGATGGTGAAAAAATCTTATCCCAGATTCCATTCCTGCCACGCACTCCAGATGAGGTGAAGGGAACCCAGCTCTACACCGATGCCATGTGGCCTACGAGTGATATTGGTGGCAAGACATACCTGCACTATGGGACCGGATGCCCCAACTATAAGAATGGGTCGCCGGGCGGGTTGGCATCCGTCGTCGATTACGATGGCCACGATGTGTGCGAGGAGTGCCAATTTGACGTCGTTGACCTGGGTCGCGCCCTCATGCCTCCATCATTTATCGAAAACGGCTTCGAATACCACTTTGACAAGTTCAAAGACGCCCTGGAAGACTACGTCGAATGTCGCAACAAAGAGCTCGAGCTTATGCGTCAGACCGAGGACGAAGCCGATCGCGCGGGCAATGCGTTTGACCAGGCCATCAAGGCGCTTTCGGGCGAGCGGCCGCGTATCGCCCCGCCCGGCCGAAACGGCGTGGTCTCCTTTGCGGTCTCGGGCGATATGACCAGTCCCGGTAAGCTCAACTCTTCATTCAATAAGCCGGTTACGCTCGGCAGTCGCGGTGCAATCTCTGCCGCGGTCTTGGCTCCCGACAACGCGACGGCGCAAAACAACGTGCTCTCGCGGTTTTTCTCGACACTGGAAGAGCGCTCGGGCGGCGTTGCCGGCGTACTCGATGGCGTCATGGATGTTTGGGGACGCCTGCTTGTGGGATACGGAGACATCCAAGGTTCGGCCGACGAACTTATGGACGAGATGATTAAAGACCTAGGAGGGGGCAGCGGCGCGTTGGGCTCCATTGCATCGTGGCTCGGCGATACCGTTTCGGCGTCCGTGGCGGCGCTGGGTTTGGAACCGTGCGACTTGCGCCTGCGAAAGCCGGTGCTGACCGATTCCGCTAACGTCATTAAGAGTCCGGGGTCTGACATTGCCGGTCTCTCTCAAGCGCAAGACAAACTGCGAAGTATTCCGTTGGGCGTGACCGATCCCAAGGCGCTTTGCGAGGCGTTGGAATATCAAGTCGAACGCACGATCGGCGATGTGGTGTTCACACTTGCGGAGATTCCTCTGCCCGGCGACGGCTCCATCCCGCTCACCGTCGATGTCGCCACGCTGGTTGGCGCTCTGGGCGGTGGATCGTAATGGGCGTTGGTGCAGTCTTGTACGAGGAGCGCGCCCAAGCGACGGTCGAGATGGCCGTGGTCGCTCCCGTTTTGCTGGCGCTTGCGCTCATTGTGTACAACGTCATGGTCTTTGCCGGCGCTGCTGCGCGCTTCGATCGCGTGGTGCCCGATATCGTGCTGGCGCACGCTGTGGCGCCGGAAGGGGAGGGCGACAAGAGCTCTGTCGATGCCTCGGTGCGTGTCCAGTCCGAGATTCAGGCGGCTATGCAGGGCTATAATCTGCAGGTCGAGGTCTCGAGCGAGCAGAGCTCGGCGTCGTCTGACGGCGGCTTGCTCTCTCTGTCCGGGACGTTTAGGACCTATGCCTGCGTCATGTACTATGAGCCGTGGCCTAGATTGCTTAGCATTGCCGGCGTTTCTCTGGGGACGCCGGCGAAGCTGTCGCACGAGCGCGCGGTTACGGTCGATCCGTGGCGACCGGGGGTGGTCATGTGAGCGCCGTCTTGTCTTATATCGCCTACGCGCGTGCGCTCAATAGGCTCGGTTGGTCGCCGGCAGAGTTTATGGTGGCAGAATCGTTTGGCGCACGCTTGCGCGGCATGCTGGGCCGCGTGCCGATTACGGCTGACGGACTGCCGCTCGTCATGGCGTTTCCGTCCTGCTCTTCGGTCCACACCTGTTTTATGGCTTATCCCATCGACATTGCCTTTATTGATTGCAGCGGCAATATCCTTGCACGCTACGAAAATGTCCGCCCCTGGCGCATGTGCTCCTGTCCCGGTGCTTGGGCGGTGCTGGAACGCCTTTCAATCCTTGTATCGCCCACTGTCTTGCAACGAGTGCAGGCTTGAAGGCCCTGGGCGAAAAACTTCTTGCGGCCGGTTGATGTCTCTGACGTGCTGCTTTACAGAACCGAGGCGGTGTCCAAAAACTTTTTTCAAATTCTCGGTTGACCGGAGCGCGTCCTTGGTTATACTAATCAAGCCTTGAAACAAGGCACACCTCAAATGGCTGGGTAGCTCAGTTGGTAGAGCAGAGGACTGAAAATCCTCGTGTCAGGGGTTCGATTCCCTTCCCCGCCACCTTGAATTGACTAGGACCTCTGCGAAGGGGTCCTTTTCTTTTATGTAGCCCCCGCACGGAATCGAACCCCGCGAGGGCGCGGAGCTGAGGAAACGCGATAGCGTTTGCCAGCGTAGCTCGCAAGGCGCGCAAGCGCCGCAGCGGTCCGTCCGCGCAGCGCGCGGACGCGATTACCTTGCCCGCCCCCCTGTATTTACTAGGTCCACAGGAAAGAGGTCCTTTTCTTTTATGTGGACCCGCGGAAAACGCATCCCAGAATTTCAATCCTGAGCGGGATGCGCTTTCCGCTTTAGGGGCGCTTGGGAAAATGCGACCCGGAATGACGTGAAATTACGGGACATGCTTTCCGGTTGGGCCTGCTGGCGGAAAATGCATTCCATTATTGAGCAAAAAAACGGGATGCTCCTTCCGGCGCCTGCCTTCGGCGTGCGTGCACATCTTGGCGTACCATCTCGGGTGTGCCCGCCCAGATATTACTCCTACTTTTGCGCCACTTTGCAGACCGTTCGATCGGCTGTCCGTGTGCGCGGGTATACTCAAAACGATACTTTTCCTATGCAATACGATGCGGGTTCGCCCTGCACGATTCGAAGGGGGCCGTGATGGAGAGGATACTCGGCGTTAATCTCTCTGGCTGGTTTATTCCCGAGCCTTGGGTGACCCCGTCGCTGTACGCGGCGACAGGTGCGTCCAATGCGGCGGAACTGCAAGAAGCCATGGGCACTGCTGCCTATAACGAGCGCATGCGTCGCCATTATGAGACATTCGTAAGCGAAGATGATTTTCGCCGTATGGCGCAGATTGGTCTCAATGCCGTGCGTTTGCCGGTGCCCTGGTATGCCTTTGGCTCGCAGGAGTCCGATGCGTCCTACATTTCGGTTATCGACTACATTGACCGTGCAATTGAGTGGGCTGCCAAGTACGACATTCGCGTGCTGCTCGATCTAGCGACTGTGCCCGGTGGCCAGGGCGATTCCAACGATTCGCCCACCACGCCGGAGGCTGTTGCCGAGTGGCATTCGTCCACCAACGGTCGTCACGTTGCGCTCGACGTGCTGGAGCGTTTGGCCGATCGCTACGGCGAAGCCGAAAGCCTTCTGGGCATTGAGCTGCTGGATACGCCGCAGATGAGTGTCCGCAAGAGTCTCTTTACCATGACGGATGGCATTCCGGCCCACTACCTGCGCAATTTCTATCGCGATGCCTACGAGCTCGTCCGTTCGTATATGCCCGAGGATAAGATCGTCGTCTTTTCGTCCTCAGGACATCCCAGCGAGTGGAAGCATTTTATGCGCGGCGCCAAGTACAAGAACGTCTACATGGACCTTCACCTGTACCATTACCGCGACGAGTATGCGCTCGACATCACGAGCCCCTGCGGGCTGACGACGGCGATTTCGCGTAACAAGCGCGAGCTTAAAGAAGCGATTTCGACAGGGTTCCCCGTGCTGGTGGGCGAATGGTCGGGCGCGGCGATCTTTGCCAACTCGTCGGTTACGCCCGAGGGCCGCAATGCCTACGAGCGCGTGTTTATCGCCAATCAGCTGGCTTCGTTTGCGCCGGCTGCCGGTTGGTTCTTCCAAACGTGGAAGACCGAGAAACGCATCGCAGCATGGGACGCCCGCGCGGCGCTCGGTACGCTCGAGCGCGGCATGATTGAATAGGTTGATATGACGCAAAACAGAGCCCATACGGGCAAACTCTATGTGGTCGGAACACCCATCGGCAACCTGGGCGACCTGTCTCCGCGCGTTGGCGAGGCGTTTGCCGCCGCCGATGCGATCTGCTGCGAGGACACGCGCGTGACCTCAAAGCTACTGATGCACCTGGGCATTTCCAAGCCGCTTGTCCGTTGCGACGAGAATGTGATCGCCAGCCGCGCCACCGGTCTGGTCGACCGCCTGCTGGCGGGTGAGACCCTTGCCTTTGCCTCGGATGCCGGCATGCCGAGCGTGTCCGATCCCGGCCAGGCGCTGGTCGAGGCGGCGCGTGAGGCCGATGTGCCCGTCGAAGTTATTCCCGGGCCCTCTGCTTGCGTCACAGCGCTCGTTTCGTCCGGCATTCCCTGCGAGCATTTTTTCTTCGAGGGCTTTTTGGGCCGAAAGCACGGCGACCGCGTGCGCCGTTTGCAGCGCCTTGCCGTGGTGCCCGGCGCGCTCATCTTCTACGAGTCTCCACATCGCATCGTGGCGACGCTCGAGGCCGTGGCAGAGGTCTTTCCCCAGCGTGAGGTTGCCGTCTGCCGCGAACTCACCAAGCTGCACGAGGAGGTCTTGCGCGGGCCCGCCGCCCAGCTTGCCGAGGGGCTGCGTGCCCGTGGCGAAGTAAAGGGCGAGATTGCGCTGGTCATTGCGCCACCGAGCGAAGACGAGGAGGCCGGCATCGTGCCGGTTGGCGCAGCGGCAGCGGATCCCGATGAGGCCCTGCGCGCGGATATCCGTGTCGCGCTCGAGGAGGGGGAGCCCGCCTCTGCGGTGGCCAAGCGTCTGTCTCAGAAGTATTCACGCCGCAAGCGCGATGTCTATGCCATGGTGCTCAATATGCAATAGATGGAGGATATCCAGCCCTTGCGTTAGAATCATCCCCTGTATGCAACGTTTTTCTGGAGGACAAACCCCATGGATCAAAGCAAGCCTTCGTTCTTTATCACGACGCCCATCTACTACGTCAATGCCGATCCGCATCTGGGCACGGCTTATTCCACTATCATCGCCGACGTCCAGGCTCGCTATCGCCGCTCCGCCGGCTATAACGTCAAGTTCCTGACCGGCATGGACGAGCACGGCGAGAAGGTCGCCGAGGCCGCAGCCAAGCATGGCATGACGCCGCAGGAGTGGACCGACAGCCAGGCTCCGCACTTCAAGGAGCTTTGGAGCAAACTCGAGATCTCCAACGACGACTTCATCCGCACCACCGAGCCGCGCCAGCATCATGCGGTGCAGTATCTGTGGGAGCGCATGAAGGAGTCTGGCTACCTGTATAAGGGCAGCTACGACGGTTGGTACTGTGTGCCCGACGAGACTTACTTTACCGACACGCAGGTCCAGAAGGGTGACGAGGAATACGGCAGCGTCGGCCAGCACCTGTGTCCCGACTGTCATCGTCCGCTCGAGCGCGTGCAGGAGGAGTCCTACTTCTTCAAGCTTTCCGCTTTCCAGGACAAGCTGCTCAAGCTCTATGACGAGCATCCCGATTTCGTCGAGCCTGCATTCCGCATGAACGAGGTGCGTAGCTTTGTCGAGGGTGGCCTCAACGACCTTTCCGTGAGCCGTACGAGCTTTGACTGGGGCATCCAGGTTCCGTTCGATGAGGGCCATGTGACCTATGTGTGGTTCGACGCGCTGCTCAACTACATGACGGCTGTCGGCTACGGTGTCGACACCGACGAGGCCCGTGCCGAGCTGGCCTATCGCTGGCCTGCGCAGTTCCACATTGTGGGCAAGGACATCATTCGCTTCCACTGCGTCATTTGGCCCGCTATGCTCATGGCCATTGGCGAGGCTCTGCCCGAGCACGTCTTTGCCCACGGCTTCCTGACCGTGCGCAATGCCGAGACTGGCAAGGCCGAGAAGATGTCCAAGAGCCGTGGCAACGCCATTGCCCCGCAGGATGTTATCGACATGCTGGGCGTCGAGGGCTATCGCTACTACTTTATGACCGACGTGGTCCCCGGCACCGACGGAGCTATCAGCTTCGATCGCATGGAGCAGGTCTACAACGCCGATCTCGCTAACAGCTGGGGCAACCTCATCTCGCGTTCACTCAACATGAGCGGCAAGTACTTTGACGGTTGCGCGCCCGCCAAGCCCGCATCGTTCGATGCGTTCGATAACCCGCTGGCAAAGATCGCCGATGGCCTGGCCGAGCGCTACATGGCCAAGATGGACGTGCTCGATTACGGTGGAGCCAAAGACGAGGTTATGGAGCTCATCCACGCCGCCAACCACTACATCGAGGACTCCGAGCCCTGGGCACTTGCCAAGGACGAGGCCAAGGCCGACGAGCTGGCGTTTGTGATCTACAACCTCCTCGAGGCCATCCGCATTGCTGCTCACCTGCTGATGCCGCTCATGCCCCAGACTTCTACCGAGGCCCTGCGCCGCCTGTCGTGCGAGGACGAGGCCGCGAGCGACGACCTCAAGGGCATTTGCGCTTGGGGTCTGCTTGCCGGTGGTCAGCCCGTCGAGAAGGGTGAGCCGCTGTTCCCGCGTCTGGGTTAAGACGCCGCGCGCCATATCGGCAATCTGCTGTTTAGGTGTAAGGGCATGGCCGCAACGGTCCATGCCCTTTTGTTTCAAGACGCCGCCACCATGTTAAGGAGGCAACTATGACAACTTCGCCTTTGGCAAACCCCACGGCAACAAGGGAGCTGCTGGAGGAGTTTGGCCTTGCGACCAAGCATCGCCTGGGCCAGAACTTCCTGATCGACAACCATGTGATCGAGCGTATTTGCGAGCTTTCCGAACTTGCGGGCGATGAGCGCGTGCTCGAGGTTGGTCCGGGCGTTGGAACGCTCACGCTTGCGCTGCTTCAGGAGGCGGCGTGCGTCACGTCGATTGAGGCCGATCCCGAGCTCGAGCCGGTGCTCGATGCCCATGCCGCCGACTATGCCAACTTCCGCTTTATCATGGGCGACGCGCTCAAGGTGTGCCCGGAGCAGATTGAGCAGGCCGCGGGCGGTGAGCCGACGGTATTTGTCGCGAACTTGCCCTATAACGTGGCAGCGACGATCATTCTGCAGTTCTTCCAGACGATGCCCGCCCTTAAGCGCGCCGTCGTCATGGTTCAAAAGGAGGTTGCCGATCGCATTGCCGCAACGCCGGGCAACAAGACCTACGGCGGCTATACGGCAAAGCTCGGCCTGTATGCGCAGGTGACGGGTCGCTTTGAGGTGCCGCCGCGCTGCTTTATGCCGGCGCCGCATGTGGATTCGGCCGTCGTGCGCATCGACCGTGTTGACGGTGTAGCGCCCGAGGGGCTTGATCGCGAGTTTGTGGCTCGCGTGATTGACGCTGCGTTTGCTCAGCGTCGCAAGACCATCCGCAATTCCATGAGCGCCAACGGCTTTGCCAAGGACGTGCTCGATGCCGCCTTTGAGGCTTGCGGCATCGCGCCCACCACACGCGCCGAGACGCTTGGCGTTGCCGATTTCGTCCGTCTAGCTCAGGAGCTAATCCATGATGCCTAATGACGAGCGCGTGACGTTTACCAAGAAAAAGAAAACGGTTGCTTGCCCCGTGCCCTTGGCGCCGCTTGCCGATACGCACGCGCACCTGCTCTCGTTTTGGGGCAAGGAAGTACCCGAGACGCTTGTGCGCGCCAAGGCTGCAGGCGTCGACCTGTTGGTGACGATTTTTGATCCCATTGCCGACAAACGCAGCGTGACGGACTATAGCGACTGGCTGGTGCGCGAGATTTTGCCGATGCGCGAGATTCCGCAGATAAAGTATCTCGCCGGTGTGCACCCCTATGGCGCGCCGGACTATACCGATGACATTCATGCACAGGTCGTTGCTGCGCTTGATGATCCCTTATGCGTCGGTATCGGCGAGATCGGTCTGGACTACCACATGGATTACGACGACGACATCGCGCCGGCGCCCCACAGCGTGCAGATTGATTGCATGGCACGTCAGCTCGAAGTTGCTGTGCGTCGTAACGTACCGGTGGAGTTGCATCTGCGCCACGAGGATGCGGATGGGGAGCGCTCCTCGCATGTGGATGCGTACAACGTGCTGCGCGAGGTCGGCGTGCCTCAGGCCGGTTGCGTGCTGCACTGCTTTGGCGAGGATCGCGCCACGATGGAGCGCTTTGTGGATTTGGGTTGTTACATCGCCTATGGCGGCGCGGCCACCTTTAAGCGCAACAATGATGTGCGCGAGGCATTCGCGGCGACCCCGCTCGACCGTATTTTGTTCGAGACGGATTGTCCCTATATGGCTCCGGAGCCCATTCGCGGTCTTGAGTGTGAGCCGGCAATGATTTCCATCACAGCAAACGCGCTGGTCAACGACCGTGTCGATCGTACTGGAGAGAAAGCAGAGGCAATTGCGCAAGCTGCGTGGGACAATGCCTGCAAACTTTTTCAAAAATAGTTCTTGCGTTCACGGTGGCGCTCCGTTATTCTAATTCCTGCACGCGGGCGTGGCGGAATTGGCAGACGCGTACGGTTCAGGTCCGTATGGGGGCAACCCCATGAAGGTTCAAGTCCTTTCGCCCGCACCATTGATTGAAAGAGCTCCCAGCAATGGGAGCTTTTTTGTTATGGGCCCATCGCAGGGACTTGAACCTGCGAAGGAGCGAGCGTCAAGAAAACGCGGAGCGTTTTTAGCGAGCTGGCGAGTCCGCCGGCAGGCGGGCGAAGCCGGTGCGGATCCGCGCAGCGGATACGCGGACGTCCTTTCGCCCGCACCATTGATTGAAAGAGCTCCCAGCAATGGGAGCTTTTTTGTTATGGGCCTCCTGATGGTGTCACATGGCTGCTTTGTGCGGGTATCCTAGTGCCAACGTGTGCCCATCGGAGGAGAGACCATGCTGTTATCCGGTATTATCGCTGCCCTTACGAGCCTTCTGCTTCCCATCATCATTTTGTTGCTACTGCTTCCCAACGCCTGCTATGTCGTTGAACAGCAGCATGCTGTGATCATCGAGCGCCTGGGCAAGTTTAACCGCATCGTCAACGCGGGTTTCCACATGAAGGTGCCCGTGATCGACCGCAAGGCCGCCACGGTGAGTCTGCGCACCATGAAAAACGGTTTTGGGATCGACGTTAAGACCCAGGACAACGTGACTATCGGCCTTGAGGTCTCTGCTCAGTACCACGTGAGCTATGACATGGGAGCCGGCCCGGCAGATTCGGGCATCTACAAGAGCTACTACATGCTGCAGGAGCCCGTCGACCAGATGCGCGACTTCATTACCGATGCCCTGCGCTCTTCCATCCCTGTCTATACCCTTGATGAGGTCTTTGCCAAGAAGGATGACATTGCCAAGGACGTCAACGCCACCGTATCCGAGCAGATGGCCGCCTACGGCTTTACCCTCGTGTCGACGCTCATCACCAAGATCGCGCTGCCGACCGAGGTCGAGAACTCTATGAATGACATCAACGCCGCCCAGCGTAAGCGCGCTGCTGCGCAGGAGCTCGCTGAGGCCGACCGCATCAAGCGCGTTACCGAGGCGACCGCCGAGGCCGAGGCAATGGAAAAGGCGGGCGAAGGCATCGCCAACCAGCGCAAGGCCATCGCGCTGGGTATCAAGGATTCGCTCGAGATTATCCAGGAGACGGGCGTCGGCAACGATGAGGCCAACCAGCTGTTCATGTTTACGCAATGGTCCGAGATGATGACGGAGTTCGCTCGCACGGGTAAAACATCGACGGTCGTGCTGCCGAGCGACTTTTCGCAGTCGGCCTCTATGTTCGAGCAGATGCTGACCGCCGGCAAAGTTCAAAACGATTCGAAGGAGTAGGCGCGCGTGAAGTGCACCGTTGTATGCGTCGGTAAGCTCAAAGAGCGTTTTTGGAAGGATGCCTGCGCCGAGTACACCAAGCGCCTGGGCGCCTATGCCAAGGTGGATATGCGCGAGGTGGCCGATATCGACCCGGCCAAGGCGGGCGGCGTGGATGCCGCGCGCGACAAGGAGGGAGCGGCGATTCTTGCAGCCCTGCCGCCCCGAGCGCATGTGATTCTGCTGGCCATTGAGGGCAAAGAGCGCTCGAGTGAGGAACTCTCGGCGCGGCTCGATGATCTTATGTTGCGAGGCAACAGCGACATCGCCTTTGTGATTGGCGGATCGGACGGCGTGAGCGACGATGTTCGCTCACGAGCTGACGAAATGCTCAGCTTTGGACGCATTACCTTGCCGCATAACTTGGCGCGCGTGGTGCTGCTGGAGCAGGTCTACCGCGCCTGCAAGATTAGCCGTGGTGAGCCGTATCACAAATAGGTCGGCAACACGAAACAATGCCGTGGGACAATAGCTCTCGATTTGAAGAACCTGTCTGAGAGGACTATGAGATATGAAGATTGGATTTGTCGGTTTTGGCAATATGGCGAGCGCTATGGCCGATGGCTGGATTGCCGCCGGTGTGGCTGCGAGCGACATGTGTGCCTGCGCGGGCCGCTACGATGCCCTGGTTGAGCGCTGTGAGGCGCGTGGGATACTTGCCTGTCGTGATGCGGCGGAGGTTGTCGCTGTATCCGATATCGTGGTTGCTGCGGTCAAGCCGTACATGATCGAGAAGGTCTTCGCTCCGCTCAAGGATACTCTTGCCGATAAGGTCGTCCTTTCGGTCGCCTGGACTTGGGACAGTGCCAAGTGGGAGCAGGTCCTGCCGGGTGTCGCGCACATCTCGACGGTCCCCAATACACCGGTTTCGGTGGGCGAGGGCGTCATCGCCTGCGAGAAGTCCTCTACGCTCAACGGCGAGCAGCGTGCCGTGGTGCTCGACCTGCTCGGAAAGCTTGGCACTGTCGTTGAGCTCGATACGAGCTTGCTGTTTGTGGGCGGTACCGTGGGCGGTTGCGCCCCGGCATTTGTTGCCATGGCGATTGAGGCCCTGGGCGACGCGGCCGTCAAGCACGGCATTCCGCGCGCCGACGCCTATCGCATTGTGAGCCAGATGGTTCTGGGTACGGCGAAACTGCAGCTTGCAACTGGGCAGCATCCTGCGGCGATGAAGGATGCCGTGTGCTCGCCCGGCGGCGCAACCATCAAGGGCGTCGTCGCGCTCGAGGACGCCGGCATGCGCAGCGCCCTGGTCAAGGCCATCGACGCCACCCTTCAGTAAACCTGCCATTTAGGGACAGGTTTATTTTGGCAGGTTTTTCCTGCGGTTTTATCTCTATAGCGAAAAGCGCCCCGCAACCGGGTTGATACCGGTTGCGGGGCGCTTGCGTTTGCCCAGATAAAACCGACCAAAATAAACCTGTCCCTAAATGGCAGGTTAGTCCCAGAAGCTGTCTTGATCTTCTTCGGATTTGGGCCCGCGGTCGACGTAGAGCTTATGGGTGCGCTTCTCCATTACAAAGGCAAGAATCGCAAACAGCAGGATGCCGCCGGCGAAAAGGATGGCAAAACCGGTGCGGGTGCCAAACAAAAAGGAAAAAACTGCGTCCATTGGGTGCCTTCTTGCGTAGTTGAGTTGGGTCGTAAACGCTCATAAGTATATACTTGCCCATACATGTACAAGGTTGCAACCTAAATGGAATGTATATCGCCGGAGGATCTAATGCTTGATATCAAGTTTGTTCGCGAGAACCCCGATGCCATCGATACCGCCATGGCTAACCGCCAGACGTCTTGGGATCGCGAGAAGTTCTTTGAGCTCGACGATGAGCGTCGTGCCGTCATCACCGAGGTCGAGGAGCTCCAGGCCACGCGTAATGCCGAGTCCAAGAAGATCGGCGCCCTAATGAAGGAGGGCAAGAAGGACGAGGCCGAGGCCGCCAAGGAGGCCGTGCGCGCCGTCAACGAGAAGATCGACGGTCTGGCCGAGCGCCGCACCGCTCTCGAGCAGGAGCAGTACGACTTTATGGCTCACCTGCCCAACATTCCTTGCGAGGCCACCCCGTACGGCAAGGACGAGGACGAGAACATCGAGCGCCGTCGTTGGGGCACCCCGCGTGAGTTCGACTTCGACTTTAAACCGCACTGGGATTTGGGCACCGACCTCGACATCCTCGACTTCGAGCGCGGCAACAAGCTCTCCGGTAGCCGCTTCACCGTTCTCGGTGGCGCCGGCGCCCGTCTGGAGCGCGCCCTCATCAACTTCTTCCTCGATACGCACACCAGCCGTGGTTTTAAGGAGTGGTGGCCGCCCATCGTCGTCAAGCGTCAGACCATGTTTGGCACGGGCCAGCTGCCCAAGTTCGAGGACGACGCCTATCATGTCTCGGGCGATAACTTCCTGATCCCCACCGCCGAGGTCGTGCTTACCAACCTGCACGCCGGCGAGGTTCTCGATGCCGACACCCTGCCGCGCCGCTACACCGCCTTCACCCCCTGCTTCCGCGAGGAGGCCGGCTCCGCTGGTCGCGACACCCGCGGCATCATCCGCCAGCACGAGTTCGACAAGGTCGAGATGGTCAAGTTTGCCAAGCCGGAGGAGTCCGACGAGGAGCTCGAGAGCATGACCGCCGAGGCCGAGTTCCTGCTTCAGCAGCTGGGTCTTCCGTATCGCGTGATTAGCCTGTGCACCGGCGACCTGGGCTTCTCTGCCCGTCAGACCTACGACATCGAGGTCTGGCTGCCGAGCTACAACGCCTACAAGGAGATTAGCTCCTGCTCCAACTGCGGCGACTTCCAGGCTCGCCGCGCCAACATCAAGTATCGCGATCCCGAGAACTTCAAGGGCTCGCGCTACCTGCACACCCTTAACGGTTCCGGTCTGCCGGCTGGCCGCACCATGGCCGCCATTCTGGAGAACTACCAGAACGCCGACGGCACCATTACGATCCCCGAGGTTCTGCGTCCTTACATGGGCGGCCTCGAGAAGATCGAGCCGGTCGCGTAGGTTTGCTGCATAAGCGATTTGCGGGGGCGCCCCTATCCGGGGCGCCTTTTTTTGTGCGCGGAGCCTTACCATGTCGCGCGGACAGCTCAATAGAAAACACACGAACAAGTGTTCTGTATACGGTCGTCTACCTGCTATGCTTTTACTAGATACGAGCGAGAGAAGGGGGATGTGATGGACCTGTTTGATGAGCGGGTAGTTTTGTTTGAGAGCGATGAAGGTGGGGAGCACCTGCTAGTTACGTGTGAGCCATCGGGTATGGGTGGCTTGGTGGTGAGGCAAACGAGCGAGGGTCCGTTGACCCAATGGTGCTTTGAGGAGTCGCCACATGTAGTTGAGACCTTTGTGACGCACGAAGGGCTTGCAACACTCGAACGGTTCTATGGAGTCGGGACTTCTAACCAGGTGGCACGCATGCTGAGTATCTCGTTTGCCGAGTATGATTGCGCCCAGCGGGTGCGCTCGCTATTGAGGGATCTCGGTGTTGGGTTCGATGTGGTTGAAAAGCCGATCGATCGTATGGGAAACGGTGATACATGCGGAGCTGCATGAGGAAAATGGTCTAGAAAAAAATCAAGATTTTGCTTGACTCCAATTAACTAAAATGGTTTCATATGTCTTGCGCTGCGGCGTTACCTCAGCTGGATAGAGGGTCTGACTACGAATCAGAACGTCATAGGTTCGAATCCTATACGCCGCACCAATCGAACTTGAAGCCTCCGGCAACGGGGGCTTTTCTTTTTTGGAAGCCATGCACGGATCCGAACCTCGGTCGAGGCGCGAGCGTAAAGAAAACGCGGAGCGTTTTTAGCGAGCGGGCGAGCGCGCCGGCAGGCGGGCGAAGCCGGTGCGGATCCGCGAAGCGGATGCGCGGAATCCTATACGCCGCACCAATTGACTTTAAAGCTCCCGGCAACGGGGGCTTTTCTTTTTTGGAAGCCATGCACGGATCCGAACCTCGGTCGAGGCGCGAGCGTAAAGAAAACGCGGAGCGTTTTTAGCGAGCGGGCGAGCGCGCCGGCAGGCGGGCGAAGCCGGTGCGGATCCGCGAAGCGGATGCGCGGAATCCTATACGCCGCACCAATCGAACTTGAAGCCTCCGGCAACGGGGGCTTTTCTTTTTTGGAAGCCATGCATGGATTCGAACCTCGGTCGAGGCGCGAGCAGCATAATCACCACATCGTAAAAATTTTTCAAATTGTCGCTTGACCCGTCGGGGCCTCGCGTGCATAATAATCCGTGCGTTGCGGCGTTACCTCAGCTGGATAGAGGGTCTGACTACGAATCAGAACGTCATAGGTTCGAATCCTATACGCCGCACCAATTGACTTTAAAGCTCCCGGCAACGGGGGCTTTTCTTTTTTGGAAGCCATGCATGGATTCGAACCTCGGTCGAGGCGCGAGCGTAAAGAAAACGCGGAGCGTTTTTAGCGAGCGGGCGAGCGCGCCGGCAGGCGGGCGAAGCCGGTGCGGATCCGCGAAGCGGATGCGCGGAATCCTATACGCCGCACCAATTGACTTTAAAGCTCCCGGCAACGGGGGCTTTTCTTTTACGCCGCCATTCGACCCCAGAGACTCGACTGGAATCGTGCGCCTCCGCCCGCGGGAGACTATTTCTTATCGACTCGTGTAAGATTCCGAGTAGATGTCGCGGTCCATCCGCGACCACTCCTTCGCTAGACGACCGATCAGGGTGATATTTCGTGGCAGAGCGTCCGACATACAAGCTCAGGTTTCTCGACCCCAAAAAGCGTTTTCCATCGATGCCAGAGCAACCCGCGGGGCGCTCGTATGGTGTTGTCTGGAAAGTTTTTGGCGAGGATCCTAAAGAGTCTTGCTACGTCGTCGAATTCGTAGGCAAAAGCCACATATCGCTTTTGGGCTACGTGAGCGTGTCAGGTGAGGTCTATAAGGTTGACGGCCCTGTTCAGAAAGTGCCATTGCCCAAGAGCCCCGAAATGAAATTGGTCCTTGACGAGTCCGATTCCAGTGTTGGCGAGATTTTGGTGCGGGGAGCCAACGGTGCAATGCGCGCTTGCGCGCGAACGGTCGGCTCTCCCGAAGGGCCCATGCGTGAGCAGTCTGACCACGAGACATGGAATTCGAGCCGTGCTCTCCCTTATGGCGAGTTTATGGCCTCGATGTTCTTGCGCTACGTGATATTTGCCGACCCCAACAACACTCTTGCGAACACGGTACCTGCCGACGAGCTCGATGAGGGTATAAAAAACACCGCCAACAAGATCAAACTCGTAAAGTTGCCCGAGCCGGTCGAGGTGTTTTTGGGCTTTAACACGGCACCGCTCCCCGATGCTATCGAGACGCTGCTCTACCGCGTTGACCATGCCGATAATCCGAGCGGTATCGAGCGTTATGCCGCCGCCCTTATGAGCGAGGTCGATTTGCCCCGACTGCGCACCATCGCTGCCAAGTCCGAGATGGGCCTAGCGCGTATCGACCGCTCAAAGCTGTTCTATCTCAATTTTGATCGTAGCCTGCTGGACCAAGACGAGATTGACATGCTGCTTGCTATCGAGTGTCGTCTTAACCGCCTCTCCGGCATCCTTGAGCGTATTGGGGCAGGGTTGGGCCCCGTTGCCTCGTCGCCAAGCTTTGAGGGCTGCTCGCTCTTTGACCTATGGCATATCAGCAAGACGACAAACGACGTTCCTCGCCTGCTCGAAACGTTGCCGAATGACAACCCGTGGGCCAAACCGGGGACGGTTGCGTGCCAGCCGGGTGGCGAGTGGGACGTTCGCACCCGCTTTGCACGTATCGTAGAAGCACTCAACGTGGTCACGCGGCTCGACTACACCTATCGAGCGAACGTCGCCGAGGGCATCATGCTGGTTCGATTTGGGCGCTCGGTCGTGGATGCCATGCCTCAACGTGAATACGACGCCCAAGATGATGCCTGGCGCGAGGTGGATGAGCCTAAGCGCGCAGCATGGGCCGCGGAGCACGACGCGCGCGTGGCGCTCACGCTGGCAGCGGCTTGTTTTGCTGCCGGTGCCAGCATTACGCGCTGCTACGTTCAGATTGCGGCTCCCGATGGCGAGCGGGGCGAGCGCATCATTGCAACATATTCCTTTGGGCGTGCGGCTTATCTGGCCAATTGCGTTCCCGCCGCTAAGTATTTTGAAAGTATGGATATGGATGATATGCCGTGCAAGCGCATGCTTGAGGCATATGAGTCGGACGCGCCGGATGCGATTGAGCCCGCTGAGGTTCATGCTCGCCCGCGTGACGACCACCGTTCGCTGCCGCCGGCGTTGCGCGACCTGCTGCTTGCCGATACGGCTGATGAGCTTGAGGTTATGGAGGAGGGCGATGACCCGTATGTGGCGCGCGTCGCTGAGTTGCGCGAGCGGGCAAAAGTCGACCGCGCGGGTGCGTTTGAGGGCTTTTCCCGTCTTGTTGAGGAGCTGGAGGCCAAGTGCGCCGTTGCCGAGCTTTTGGCGACAGGACCGGTCCAGACGCAGTTTTGCGACAACCAACTGGTGCGTATGGTGCTGCCGGTAATGGAGGAAGACCGCTCCGTTCGTATTTTGCGCGCTCCCGATGCGCTGTACTTTACCCAGCATGAGATTTGCAGCTTTTACGCCGATCAGGAGGATTTTGAGCGGGCATTGCCCGAGGTGCGTCATCTTTACGATCTGGCGCGCTCATCCATGCAATCACACTTTGCACTCATCAACGTGCTGGCGCGTCTGGAGCGCTATGACGAGGTCATTGAGGTGGCGCGCCACGGCCTGCGCATTGCCAGTGACCGTTCCTCAATCGGCTACCTGTTCTATCGCCTAGCGTTTGCCTACTGGAACTGCGATCAGCTCGAGCTGGCGTTGGCGTGCTACCGCTTGGTACCGCGCGGTGAGGAGTCGGGTAGCAACGCACTGGAGGAAATGCAGGGCCTTATGAACGAGATGGGTGTCAATGAGCCACCGACGTTCGAGGAAGCGGTTGAGACCATCAGTAAGGCCGGGCTCGAACTGCCGCCGGTGCCCGCCGTGTCCAACCAGCTGGCAGACGCGGCTGTGCAGCTGGTCGATAACGGTTTCTTTTTCCTGGCACGCGTCTGCATCTTCCAAATGTGGCGCACGATGGGAAACGATGAGCTCGGATCCCTCAGCCGGTCGTTGGGATAGGGGTTTGATTTATGGGGGAGGAAAGCCGGCCGGCCAATTATCAAAATTTCCCCTTGCCCGGATTCGAGTGTTTGGTTACTATGGAACGGCTGTTACGGAGAGCTGACCGAGAGGCCGAAGGTGCTCGCCTGCTAAGCGAGTATGCCCCAAAAGGGCATCTGGGGTTCGAATCCCCAGCTCTCCGCCAGTATGACTTGAAAGAAGGGTCCCATTTGGGGCCCTTTTTTGATTAGAAGAATGTTAACTGGGGATTCGAACCCTCAAAAAATGAGGCGCCCCGTTGGACGCCTCATTTGGTTCGATGTGATATCGCTTTGGCCCTACACCTCAGGAGCCTTGGCTACGGTCTCGCTCTCGGCTGTGAGCGGGCGGTTGTCGATGCGGCGGCCCAGGCGGTCGAGCTTCACGAGCAGCCACTCGATGGGATTGGGCCCCGTTCCTTCCTCGTCGGCAACCAGGTCCATGACGGCAATCTTGGTGCCGTCCTGCTTAAGCGTAACGCTGCCCACCTTATCGCCAACATGCACCGTGCCCGAAAGGTCATCGTAGCTAACCTTTTCGGTCACTTCGCCGGCGAGTGAGAACACCGTTGCCTGCGCGGTGGGGTCGGCAAGCGTGGCGTCGATCGTTTTGTCTGTCCAGTCGGTTTGACTGACACGTGCCATCAGCGGATTTCCGTTGGCGGTCTTCTTTTGCGTATTGGCGATTTCGACCGTTACCTTGTGGTCGTAATACCAACTAGCAAGTGTGGCCGTATCGGCAAAACGCTGGTCGGTGGTGCTGGAGTTCAAGACAACGGTATAGATCTCGTCGCCATCGCGATTGTAGGCGCTTGCAAAGCAGTATCCGGCATCGTCGGTGGTGCCGGTCTTACCGCCGATATTGCCGTCTTGGTCCAATAAAACATTGTGCGTATCCATGGAATGCGAATGATCGGAGCCGTCGGCGCCCGTCACTTCGATCCAGGGATCTTTGCTCGCCATGACTTCGCGAATCGTGTCGTCCTTCATGGCCTCTTGCATCATCAATGCCACATCGTGTGCGGTTGAATGCATATCGCCGGCCCATTCGTCAAAATCCAGCCCGTGCGGGTTCTCGAAGAGCGTTCCCGTGCAGCCGAGCTTCTTGGCCTGCTCGTTCATGGCTTTTACAAACGTAGCGACGGCATCTTTGGTCTTGGGGTCAAGTTTTTTGCCCACGTGTTCGGCAAGCGCGATGGCGGCGTCGTTGCCCGAGGGGATCATCAGGCCGCGCAGCGCTTGCTCGACGGTGAGCTCGTCGCCTTCGAGGAGTCCCGCGGTCGAGTTGCCTACGGTTGCCGCCGCGTTGCTCACGGTGATTTTCTCGTCCATTTTGCAGTTCTCGACCGCGAGGATTGCAGTCATGACCTTGGTGATAGAGGCGATTTTGACTTGCTCGTCGGCGCTACGGGCATAGTAGACGGTGCCGTTTTTACCCATGACAAACGCATTGGAGGCATCGATATCGGGCAGGTCTTCGGCTGCAATGCCGCGTGCATCGGCGGCTTTGCCGCAGATGTTATCGGTCGTGAGCACTTGGGCACCGGCGACGGACGGAATGCCGGCGACAAGGGCGACGGCGCAGGCAAGGCCAACGGTCAGCTGCGCGGAACGCTTTACAAGAGGGGTGAGATGCTTCACTGATTTCGCTTTCGACGGGATGGTCTCCTTTGGCTCTAGAGTATATCGTTTACCGGCTGTGTCGCTTGGGGTTTGGCGCGTGCGGTTTATCTTCGTGTCTGGGCGGACGCTTGGGTGTGCACGGTCGATATGATTGCCCGTCGCGTATCGAGGAGGTCCTTACAAATACTTGACAATACCCTCACGCATATATGAGCTGCGATTTTTACTATCGATACTGCTGATTTGATATCGATGTGGAGGTATGCGGTATGACGGCTGCTGCGGCTGTGGGGCCCACGGAGCTCGAGGAGCTAATGGAAGCGCAGGCCGAGGCCGCGCATGAGCGCGAAGTTGGGGATGCGACTCGCCCCACGGCAGAGGACCTTGCCGCCTCGCCGACGCGCATTGATGTCGAGGGCCTCGACCTGTTCTATGGCGATCACCACGCGCTTAAGGATGTGTCCATCAAGATCCGCGACAAGCAGATTACCTCGTTTATCGGTCCTTCGGGCTGCGGCAAGTCGACGTTACTGCGTTGCTTTAACCGCATGAACGACGGCATCAAGGACTGCCGCATCGAGGGCAAGATTGCGCTCGATGGTCAAGATATCCTGGGCGATTACGACATCTGCCGCCTTCGCCAGCGCGTGGGCATGGTGTTCCAGCGCCCCAACCCGTTTCCCATGAGCATCTACGACAACGTCGCCTATGGCCCCCGCGGTATGGGTGTGCGCGATCGCGCTGTGCTGGATGAGCTGGTCGAGGACTCCCTGCGCCGCGCTGCCCTGTGGGACGAAGTCAAGGACAAACTCAAGGAGTCTGGTCTGGGGCTTTCGGGCGGACAGCAGCAACGTTTGTGCATCGCCCGTGCGCTTGCCGTGCGGCCCGATGTTCTGCTGATGGACGAGCCGACCTCGGCGCTCGACCCCGTGTCGACGCTCGTGGTGGAGCAGCTGGCCTGCGAGCTCAAAGAGACCTGCACGCTCGTGGTCGTTACACACAATATGCAGCAGGCGGCGCGCATATCCGATTCCGTCGCGTTTTTCTTGCTAGGTGAGTTGGTGGAGCACGCGCCCACCGCTCAGCTTTTCAAAAATCCTACCGACCCGCGTACGGCGGATTATTTGACGGGACGTTTTGGCTGATACCATCTAGTAAAGGTACCTTTAGGATTAAGATGCGGTCATGCCGGCCGCAAAGGGGTTCAACATGATCTATTACGTCGAGGACGATGACAACATCAGGGATCTGACGGTCTATGCGCTGCGCAAGCAGGGGATCGAGGCCGAAGGCTTTTCGTGCGACGGTGAGTTTAAGGCTGCCGTGGCGCGACGGGTGCCCGATGCCGTGCTGCTCGATATCATGCTGCCCGATACCGATGGCTTGGCGATTATGCGTCGCCTGCGTGCCGATCGCCTGACGGAGACGGTGCCCATCATGATGCTTACCGCCAAGGACACCGAGCTCGACAAGGTGATGGCGCTCGATGGCGGTGCCGACGATTACCTGACTAAGCCGTTTTCGCTCATGGAGCTTGCGAGCCGCTGCCGCGCACTGCTGCGTCGCGGCGGCATGGTCAAGCAGGCGAGCGATGTGCTCAGCGTGGGCGATATCGTGCTTTCGCCCAGCCATCGCGAGGTGACCGTTGCCGGCGAGCCGCTTAAGCTCACCCTGCGCGAGTTCGACCTGCTCGAGTACCTCATGCGCAAGCCCGGCGTGGTCTTTACCCGCGAGTCGTTGCTGCAGAGCGTGTGGGGTTGGGATTTCGACGGCGGTTCGCGCACCGTTGACGTGCACGTGCAGACGCTTCGCCAAAAACTGGGCGAGCATGCCAGTGCCATCGAGACCGTGCGCGGCGTGGGCTACCGCTTGGCCGAGCCTTCTGCCGGTGACGGTGCCGAAGGTGACGACACCGCGGCCACTGCATCGGAGGAGTAGCCCGTGGTCTTCGCCCCCCAGGGAAAACATACGCTGTCGCACCGCGTTTTTGTGACGATCTTTGTTTGCGCCATGGCGGTTATCGTGGCGTTTACGGTGCTGGGTGCGTTCTTTGTGCAAAACACCTTGGCGGATGCCACGAGTGCCAATCTGGCGCAGGAAACCGAGCTCATTGCTGCCGCCCTCGACGAACAGCAGGAGCCCATCCCGTTCTTGCGTAGCCTCGATCGCGAGGATTTGCGCATTACGCTGATTAACAAGGATGGATCGGTTGCCTACGACAACGAGGCGTCGCCTTCCTCACTGCCCAACCATGGCGATCGCCCCGAGGTCATCGAGGCCTTTGAGAGTGGTTTGGGTTCCGCGGAGCGCGCAAGCTCTACGCTCGACGAGATTATGCTGTATCGCGCCGTCGCCCTTGATAACGGCCAGGTTGTCCGCTTGGCGCAAGCCCAGCCTGGCGTTGCGGCGATTTTGCTGTCGATGGTGGCGCCGATGCTGCTTATCGCAGCAGCGGGTGCAGTACTCTCGTTTTTTATGGCGCGCCGCGAGTCCCGTGCAATCATCGCGCCGTTGCAAGAGGTGGATTTGGACCACCCACGCCGTAGCTATGAGCACGCCTATGCCGAGATGGTCCCCATGCTTGAGCGTATCGAGTCGCAGCGCCAGGAACTCAAGCGCCAAATGGCGGTGCTAGCGGACAACGACCGAATGCGCCGTGAGTTCACGGCCAATATCACCCATGAGCTCAAGACCCCGCTTACCGCGATTTCGGGGTATGCCGAGCTTATTGCAAACGGCATGGTTGAGGGCGAGGACGACTTGCGCAACTTTGGTGGCCGCATCTATCGCGAGGCGGGCCGCCTGGCAGCGCTCGTCAACGACATTCTTACGCTTTCCAACTTGGACGAGGCGGAGCGAGCATCCGAGGGCGAGGCGGTGCCCATTGGGTCCACAGAACCCATCGAGCTCTCTCGCGCCATGTTGACGGTGGAACAGCGTCTTGAGCAAGTTGCCCGGCAGTCGAATGTGACCATTGGGCACGAGACGAAGCCCATGGTGATCGAAGGCGTGCCGCGCCTGATTGACGAGCTGATCTACAACCTTGCAAGCAACGCCATTCGATACAACCGACCTGGCGGTACGGTCACGCTGCGCTGCGGGACCAATGACGAGGGTCATCCGTACCTGTCTGTTGCCGATACGGGTATCGGTATTGCGCCCGAGGAGCAGGGTAAAGTGTTCGAGCGTTTTTATCGCGTGGACAAGAGTCGTTCTAAGGCGCGTGGCGGAACCGGCCTGGGTTTGGCGATCGTCAAACACGCCGCTCTGTACCATCACGCCGCGATTGACCTGTCGAGTGAGCCGGGCGTGGGAACCACCATTACGGTAACGTTTCCCGTGCAACAAGAGGGACCGTTCGCGTAGCGGCATAGCAAAAACCGAGGATTAGACGGTACGCCCGCGCCTCCGCTGCCGCGTGAATTGTTGCGCAACTTACACGCGGACGCTGTATCTTATGTATAGAGCTCGGGTATGGCAGAAATATGCGATATTATACGAGCAGTTTTGTCGATACGAACTAGGGAAATGAAAGGCGAACCGCATGACCCTTCTTGAACTGTTCCAGCTGCTTAAAAAGCACCTCAAGCTGGTCATTGCCCTTCCGGTGGTCTGCGCGATCGCCATGGGCGTCGTCTCCTTCATCATGATGGACAACACCTACACCGCCACGACGAGCATGTACATTCTCGCCAAGACCGATGGCGGCCAGACGAGCTACTACAACGATCTGTCTGCAAGCCAGATGCTCTCCAACGACATCGCCACGCTGCTCGATAGCGACAGCGTCAAGAGCGGTGCCGCCAAGGAGCTGGGCCTTTCCAGCCTGGCCGACTATAAGGTGAGTGTTACGAGCGAGACCACGACCCGCGTTATCTCGCTGTCTGTGACCGGTGCCAGCCCCGATGGCGCTGCCGCTGTCGCTAACGCCATGGCCAACTCGGTTTCCACCGTCGCCCAGGACGTCGACGCCGCCCAGGCCGTCAACGTCATCGACAAGGCAAAGGTCCCCACCCAGCCCAGCGGCCCCAACCGCAAGCTCTACATTGCAGTTGCCGCCCTGGCCGGCCTGTTTGTCGCTGTCGCGATTGTTGTGCTGCTCGACATGCTCAACACGCGTGTCCGTTCTGTCGATGACGCCGTCGAGCTGCTTGGAGTGCCCGTTATCGGCCGTTTCCCCGTTGTGAAGGGCGGTAAGTAATCCATGGCCCGTAAAAAGAAGTCCGGCGATACCCTCGCCTTTAACAACGCAGCCAAGACGCTGCTCGCCAACATTCGCTTTGCGAGTGTCGATACGCCCATCAAGTCCATTACGGTGACCTCCTCCATTCCCAACGAGGGCAAGTCCACCATCGCGATCAACCTGGCCAAGGCCATCGCAACCAGCGGCAAGAGCGTTCTCCTCGTTGAGTGCGACATGCGCCACCACACACTTGCCAATATGCTGGGCGTCCGTCATGCCGGCGGCCTGTACGCCGTGCTTTCCGATCAGATGTCGATCGATGAGGCCGTTGTCGACACCGGTCAGCCCAACCTCTTTTTCCTCGACGCCGAGCCGCGCATTCCCAATCCGGCAGACATCGTTGCCTCGCGCCGCTTTGCCAAGCTTGTCGCCGCGCTGGAGGAAAAGTACCGGTACGTCATCTTTGATACGCCGCCCGTGGGCACGTTTGTCGACGCTGCCGAAGTCGCCGCGATCACCGACGGCACCATCTATGTCGTCCGCCAGGACTTTGCCAAGCGCAATGAGATTCTCGCTGCTTTCGATCAGCTCAACAAGGCCGAGGTCAACGTGATCGGTACGGTCATGAACTACTGCGAGACTTCGAGCCACGACTACTATTACTCGTATTATGGCGGGGATAAGGGGCAGAACAACGCTGCGGCGGGGGTCGATCCCACTGTTGGCGGCGCGGCTGCAACGGGCATCCCTGCGAAGGCGCAACGCTTTAAGAAATGAGCAACGACGCAGATAAGAGGGCGATATGCGAGACATCCATTGTCATATCCTGCCCGGAGTCGATGACGGCGCGGCGAACCTCGAGCAAAGCTTGGCGATGCTCGAGGCGGCCCGCGCCGTCGGCGTTACGCACATGGTGTGTACACCACACTGCCGGGACCCGTATTTTGACTTCGAAAAAATGTGGGAGGCCTATCGACTGCTTTGCGCGCATGCAGGCGATATGCATTTGCAGATGGGCTTTGAGGTCAATCATGCCAAGCTCATGGATTTGGGCATCGAATGGGCCGACCGCCTGCATTTCGATGACTCAAACGAGTTTTTGCTTGAGCTCTCGACGCGTGCTGATTCGTATGACTTTGAGGAATACGAGAACACGATCTACGACTTGCAGTGTCGCGGTTACCAGGTGATTATTGCCCACCCTGAGCGCTACCGTGCCATTCAAAAGGACGTAAGCATTGCTAAGCGTCTGGTCGACATGGGCTGTAAGCTGCAGGCTTCTGCCGACTTTATTGCGGGTGGGCGCTTTGGTCGCGAGAAAAAGCCGGCGCAGCGCCTGTTCGAGCAAAATCTGTACAGCTTTATCGCGAGTGACGCCCATAACGTGGGCCACTACGATTGCCTGGCAAAAGCGCGTGCGAAGTTTGGCGTGCGCGGGGCTCATTTTCGCTAAAATCTGTCCCTAACGTTCTTACTGAATGAAGGGGCCGCTTTGGATATCCAACTTAAGACAGGTTGCTTTGAGGACGCGGCGCTGGTGCGCCGCGCCGTTTTTATGGACGAACAAGGCTATGAAAACGAGTTTGACCAGATTGACGAGGACCCGGGCTGCATCCATGTGACGCTGTATGTGGATGGCCAACTCACCGGCTGTTCGCGCGTGTTTCCCGAGGAGTTGGAGCGCGCGGCAGATGCGGAGGCTTCGGTGCCACCGGCGTGCGACTTGGACGAAGGCGTCGCCGCGGGGGAGACCTACATTATGGGGCGCGTCGCCGTGCTGCCGGCTATGCGTCGTCGCGGGTTGGCAAGCGCGATCGTCGAGGCCAGCGATACATGCGCACGCGATGCCGGAGCTAGACTTATTAAGCTGCACGCGCAGGAATACGTGTTGCCGCTCTATGAAAAGGCTGGCTACACACAAATTGCCCCGGTTGACTACGAAGACGAGGGCCAGCCCCATGCCTGGATGGCCAAGCGCGTAGATGGCAGATAGGGACGTTCCTTTCCTGTCGGCAGTTGGGGACACTCCTTGGCAATTGGCGCATCGGAGTGCTCGGACATACAGTTTTTCGATTCCGCATGTATATATGCGCGCTAATGGGTTATAAAATCTAAGTCTGAACATAGCAGGTCTGCGATACGGCTCGGGCAACCGGGCTGTTTTTGCGGACGGGGGTAGCGCGAAAGGACTGCACATGCGTCAATTTAAGACCGAGAGCAAAAAGTTGCTCGACCTCATGATCAACTCCATCTACACCAACAAGGAAATCTTCCTGCGCGAGCTTATCTCTAACGCGAGCGACGCCGTCGACAAGCTCAACTTTAAGAGCCTGCAGGATCCGAGCGTCAAGCTCGACCAGGGCGACCTGGCTATTCGCGTCTCCTTTGATAAAGACGCCCGCACCATTACCATCTCGGATAACGGCATTGGCATGACCGCCGAGGAGCTCGAGCGCAACCTGGGCACCATCGCCCATTCCGGCTCCGAGGAGTTTAAGACCGAGAACGCCGAGCAGCAGGGCTCGGATGTCGACATCATCGGACAGTTTGGCGTGGGCTTCTACTCGGCCTTTATGGTCGCCAGCCACGTGAAGGTGGTCAGCCGCGCTTATGGCGAGGATGTTGCCCATGTGTGGGAATCCGACGGTCTTGAGGGCTATACCATCGAGGACGGCGAGCGCGCCGAGCACGGCACCGATGTCATCCTGACGCTGCGCGAGAACGAGAAGCTCGACGCCGATGGCGAGGCCGAGACCTACGATCGCTTCCTGACCGAGTGGGGCCTCAAGAGCCTGATTCAGCAGTACAGCAACTATGTGCGCTACCCGATCCAAATGATGGTCTCCAAGAGCCGCCAGAAACCCAAGCCCGAGGACGCGCCGGAGGATTACAAGCCCGAGTACGAGGACTACCAGGAGCTCGAGACCGTTAACTCCATGACGCCGATCTGGAAGAAGCGCAGCTCCGATGTTGAGCAGAAGGACTATGACGAGTTCTACAAGTCTACGTTCCACGACTTTGACGATCCTGCGCGCACCATCAGCTTCCACGCCGAGGGTACGCTCGAGTACGACGCCCTGCTGTTTGTGCCGGGCCGCGCGCCGTTCGATTTGTACAGCAAGGACTACGAGAAGGGCCTGGCGCTCTACAGCTCCAACGTCCTGATCATGGAGAAGTGCGACGACCTGCTTCCCGACTACTATAACTTTGTCCGCGGCGTCGTAGATTCCGCCGACGTGTCGCTCAACATCTCGCGCGAGACGCTGCAGCAGAACCGTCAGCTCAAGGCCATCGCCAAGCGTGTGGAAAAGAAGATTACCGCCGACCTTGAGGATATGCGTGACAACGACCGGGAGGCCTACGAGAAGTTCTTTGAGAACTTTGGCCGTGGCCTTAAGTACGGCATCTATTCGAGCTATGGCATGAAGGCCGATGAGCTCGCCGACCTGCTGCTGTTCTGGTCTGCCAAGGAGCAGAAGATGATTACCCTGGCCGAGTATGCCAAGGGCATGCCCGAAGATCAGAAGGCCATCTACTACGCCGCCGGCGACTCGCGTGAGCGCTTGGCCAAGATGCCCGTGGTAAAGGGTGTGCTCGACCGAGGCTATGACGTGCTGCTGCTGACGCAGGATGTAGATGAGTTCACGTTCCAGGCTATGCGTGAGTACGTTGCCGTTGATATGCCCAAGATCTACGAGGACGATGCTGCCCGCGAGGCTGCCGAGAAGGCTGTTGCCGACGGTGCCGAGCCCGAGGTCGAAGATCGTCACCTGGAGCTCAAGAATGTCGCTACCGGCGATCTTGACCTGGCGACCGAGGACGAGAAGAAGGAGGCCGAGGACGCCACTAAGGAGAACGAGGACCTCTTTAGCGCCATGAAGGAGGCACTCGGTGACAAGGTCGAGAAGGTCGCCGTCTCTGCGCGCCTGACCGATGCTCCCGCGTGCATCACCACCGAGGGTCCGCTTTCGCTCGAGATGGAGAAGGTGCTTCAGAAGGGTCCCGAGGGTGCGCCCGACGGTATGCCCAAGAGCCAGCGTGTGCTCGAGCTCAACGCCAAGCACCCGGTCTTTGCCAAGCTCGTCGCTGCTCAGAAGGCGGGCGACGCCGACAAGATCAAGCAGTACTCCGGCCTGCTCTATGACCAGGCCCTGCTCGTCGAGGGTATTTTGCCCGAGGACCCCGTTGCCTTCGCGGCGGCTGTCTGCGAGCTTATGTAACTTAAGTTACGCGGTTCTACGAACCGCGTAACGGCTCGACGCTGCAAACGCCCCTAAGCGGCAATCTGACGTTCAATCGTCGGTCGCGTACCGAAGTACGCTTCCCTCCTCTTTCACGTCACCTTGCTCGCTCAGGGGCGTTTTCGCTGACTTATGCTCAACCTACGACGCTTTCATGGTCCTAAGTAGTCATTGGGGACGTTCTTAAATGACTAGTCGTTGGGGACGTTCTTGTTTGACTGGTCGTTTAAGAGCGTCCCTAATGACTAAAGAACGTCCCCAATGACTAGTTGGATTGCTATTTTGTGCGGGTTGTGGTTTTGGGAGCTGCGGAAATTTAAGATACTGTACAACTGTACGTTAACTCATCTTCGTAGTATATTGCTACCCGCAAAACTCAATACCATTGTGCATCGAGACGTTAAAACGCCTTCGTACAATGGTTATCGATAGCACGATTCGATTCAACGACAGGATGGATGGTCCAAGCGTGAGTCTCGGCAGCAAACTATCCGATGCAAAGGTTTCCTTTGCGATATTTAAGCGCGACATCAAGCGATTGATCGTGAACCCCGTCGCCCTGGTGGTTACCCTCGGCGTGTGCGTTATTCCCTCGCTGTATGCCTGGTACAACATCGTTGCCAACTGGGATCCGTACGGAAACACCCAGGGTATCAAGATTGCCATCGCCAACAACGATCAGGGCACCCAAAACGACTTGGTGGGCGAGCTCAACGCGGGCGATAAGGTCGTCGATCAGCTCAAGGAGAACGATCGGCTGGGCTGGACCTTCGTCGATTCGGCGGCCGATGCCAAAGAGGGCGTCGAGAGCGGTAAATACTATGCGGCCATCGTAATCCCCAAGAACTTCTCGGATAACCTGGTTTCGATGCTCGACGGCAACTACCATCAGCCCAAGCTTACGTACTACGTCAATGAGAAGAAGAGCGCTATTGCGCCGAAGGTTACCGACACCGGTGCAAGCACCATCGAGGAGCAGATCAACTCGGAATTTGTCTCCACGGCGGGCGAGACCGTTGCCGGTATCGCCAAGGATGCCGGAGTCGATTTAAAGGACAAGGCAACCCAGACCCAAGATTCGCTGGCAAGTTCGGTGTCCGAAGCATCCGATACCTTGGGCGAGGTGCGTGGTTCGATTGGCGACATGAATGCCGCCATCGATAAGACGAGTGGTTCCATTGCCTCGGCAGATGCAGCACTTGCCGGTCTACAGGGTCAGGCGCCGTCGCTGACGCAGGCGATCTCTCAGGGCAACGACCTGCTGGGCGAGGCTCGCGCCACGGCGGGTAATTCCATCACCTCGCTCTCCAAGGCGCTCTCGGAGGGCAGCCTTGCGCTCACCAAAACGTCAGCCTCCGCGAACGCTGCGATTGGCAAGCTGACGGGCACGGTCACATCTACGACCACCCGTATCAACAACTCGCTTGAGCCTCTCCAGGCGACGATCGACCACAATAAGGCCGTTATCGGGCACTTAGAAATTCTCGTTAATGACACGTCGACAGGTTCCGAGGAAATTGACGCGCGCATTGTATCGACCATCGGTTTGCTCCGCGAGCAGAATGAAAAGCTTAAGAGCATCAAGGATAGTCTGTCTGCGCAGTCGAGCGCCATGGAGAATGACGCCGCGGCTGTCTCGGGTGCCAGCGACGCTATCAATAACGCAATCCAGACCGGTGCGACTAACCTTGGCCAGGCCCAGACGGACCTGGGTCAAAACGCGCTGCCGAAGGCCTCGAGCGCGCTTGATTCATTTGCCGCCGTCTCGGGTGATCTGACGGGAATCGTGTCTGGCCTCACGCCTGCTATTGCAAGCGCGCGCGGTACACTTTCGCAACTCAACGCTACGCTCGGTCAGGCCAAGACCACGCTGTCCCAGACCGATGCCTCGCTTGCCAAGGTCCAGGACAAGCTCGCAACCGCCGCCAACGACATTGCGGCGCTGCAGACCTCCGAGTCCATGGGCGAGCTGGCTGATCTGATGGGTGTCGACGTCAATGACGTGGCAGACTTTATGGCATCTCCCGTAGAGCTGACTTCCAAGTCAATTTTCCCGGTCAAGAGCTTTGGCTCGGGAATCGCTCCCTTCTATACCAATCTGGCGCTTTGGGTGGGCGGCTACGTGCTTATCGCTATCTACAAGCTCGAGGTCGACCGCGAAGGCATCGGCAGCTTTACCGCGCGTCAGGGCTACTTTGGCCGCTGGCTGCTCCTGGTGATCCTGGGCGCGTTCCAGGCCATTATCGTTACGGTAGGCGATCTGGTGATTGGCGTGCAGTGCGTCAGCCCGCTGCTGTTCGTGCTGGGCGGCATCGCCATTTCGTTCACCTACGTCAATATCATCTATGCGCTGTCCACCACGTTTAAGCATATCGGCAAGGCGATCGGCGTCATTCTGGTTATCGTGCAGATCCCCGGCTCGTCGGGCATGTATCCCATCGAGATGATGCCCGGCTTCTTCCAGTGGCTGCATCCGCTGCTGCCCTTCACCTACGGCATCAATCTGCTGCGCGAGACCGTCGGTGGCATGTATTCGTTCAACTACCTGTTTAACCTGTGCATCCTGGGCGTGTTTCTGATCGTGGCGCTCTTTATCGGTCTGCAGCTGCGCCCGTTGCTGCTCAACCTCAATCTGCTCTTTGATAAGCAGCTTTCCACGACGGGCCTCATGATCTGCGAGTCCAACGACCTGCCGCGCCAGCGCTATTCGCTGCGCACGGCCATGCGCGTCATGCTCGATTCGGATTCGTACCGTCGCGAGCTGCTCGATCATGCCGTGGCGTTTGAGCATCGCTACCCGTACTACATCAAGGGCGGTTTTGCCGCCGTGGTAGGCGTGCAGGTCCTGCTCTTTGTGCTCTCGACGGTGCTCGATATCGACAATAACGGCAAGATCATCCTGCTTGTCATTTGGATCATCTCGGTTATTGCCATCTGCGGCTGGCTTATCAATATCGAATATATCCGCGCGAGCCTCAATACCCAGTTGCGCATCTCGGCGCTTTCGGATGAGGACTTGCGCCGCGAGATGCGCGAGCACACGGCTGCCATCCCTGCCGCCCGTCGCATGTTCGGTCTCAACGCCAGTGAGCGGGGCACCAAGGACAGCGAACAGCCCACGAGCCGTCTGCCGCATATCGGTGCGCATCGTAAGGCTCAAGATGCCGACGGCGTTGACAACGTAAGCGGAAACGACGGGGACACCACCCCGCTTGGCAAGCACTCCAAAGGAGGTGAGGCATAAATGAAGAACATCCTGCATCTGTTTAAGCGCGATGTCCAAAACGTGTCTCGCTCCGTGATCGGCTTGATTGTCGTGATGGGCCTCATTATCGTGCCGTGCCTGTATGCGTGGTTTAACATCGCCGGCAGCTGGGATCCGTACGGCAACACCGGCAACCTTAAGATCGCCGTGGTCAACACCGATGAGGGCTACGAGAGTGATCTGATTCCCGTCGAGGTCAACGTGGGCGAAAACGTAACCGCCACCCTGCGCGGCAACGAGAACTTCGACTGGGTCGTTCTCAACGACCGTGATAAGGCGATCGAGGGCGTTAAGTCGGGCGCGTACTACGCTGCCGTCGTTATCCCTAAAACGTTTAGCACCGACATGATGACGCTTTTCTCGACCGAGGTGAAGCATGCCGATATCGAGTTTTACGAGAACCAGAAGGCCAACGCCATTGCCCAGATTGTGACCGAGAAGGGCTCGAGCGCCGTCCAGAGCCAAGTCAATGAGACCTTTACCAAGACCATCACGACCATCGGTCTTAAGACGGTGTCAAACCTGCTCGACTATATGAGCACCGAGCAGGTTAGCAACTTTATCGCCAATCTGTCCTCGACGCTTGGCGATTCGGTCGAGGACCTTCAGGACGTCAAGGCGAGCGCAGCCTCGCTCGCGGGCATTTTAAGTTCGACCGCCGATTCCCTTACGTCGGCGAGCGGCATGCTCAAGCAGACCGGAACCACCGAGGAATCGACGAAGCAGCTCATGCAGCGTGCCGAGAGCGGTGTTGCCGATTCCGAGGCGGCACTCAAGGCCGTCAGAGGTGCCGTCGATTCTGCAATAGACGGAAGCGCGGACTCGTTCGATAACGTATCCACCGAGCTCGCAAATGCATTCGATGCTGCGAACCAACATGTCGACCTTACCGTGTCTCAGCTTAACGATGCTGCCGACTCGCTCAATGCGCGTGCCGATGAGATTGATGCCGCTTCGGACAAGATTCGCGGCCTTGCCGATCAGGTGAAGGGCGAAAAGCTCCAGGATGGCTTGAAGTCCGTCGCAACATCGCTGGGCAGGATCGCGATGGAGTATCGCAACAATGCCAAGGAACTGACGGGCATCGCGACGTCTCTTTCGAATAACATGACCAAGGTCAACGACACGCGTGCCGAAGTCGACCAAGCCATTGCGGATGCCAAGTCGGGCATTTCGGGTGCCAAATCCGATTACGATTCCACGTTCTCGGTTAAGGCCAAGGAGCTCAAGAAGACCGTCTCGGGCATCCTGGACTCGCTCGATGGTATCTCGGGCGATCTGGATAGCGCCGTAGACGGCCTGACCGATGCATCCGGTTCGCTGGCAAAGGGCCTCTCCAAGGCTGCAAAGCTGGTCAACAAGGCTTCCGATCAGCTGGGTGAGGCGTCGGACAAGATCAGTGCGTTTAAGGACGAGCTCGACGGCGCCTTGATGTCGGATGACCTCGCTACGATCAAAACGATGATCGGCAATGATCCCGAGGGTCTGGCCGTGTCGCTTTCCGGCCCCGTCGCGCTCGACCGCAAGCCGGTCTATCCGATCCGCAACTACGGTTCGGCCATGGCGCCGTTCTACACGATTCTGTCGCTGTGGGTGGGTTCGATTGTGCTGGCAGCCATGATGAAGGTCTCGGTCGACGATGAGCTTATCAACGAGCTCATCCCCGTACGCCTGCACGAGATCTATTTGGGCCGCTACTTGTTCTTTGGCGGCTTGGCCTTGCTGCAGGCGACGCTCGTGTGCGCCGGCGACATCCTGTTCTTTGGAATCCAGTGCGACAACCCGCTGCAGTTTGTGTTGGCGGGCTGGATCGCGAGTCTCGTGTTCTCCAATATCGTCTACACGCTTACGGTTTCGTTTGGCGATATCGGCAAGGCGCTCGCTGTCGTGCTGTTGGTCATGCAGGTCGGTGGCTCGGGCGGCACATTCCCCATCGAGATGACCGGCCCCGTGTTCCAGGCGATCTATCCGTTCCTGCCGTTTACCCATGGCATCAACGCCATGCATGCCGCCATGGCTGGCGCCTACCATATGGAGTACTGGGTTGAGCTGGGTATTCTGGCGAGCTATCTGATTCCGTCGCTGGCCCTGGGTGTGGTCTTTCGTCGTCCGGTCATCAAAGCCAACGACTGGATTATCGAAAAGCTGGAGTCGACAAAGCTAATTTAGTGCGGCAACGTTAACGCTGATGTAGCACTAATGCCAGCGAGCGAGCCGCATTTGCGCCAAGGTGACGTGAAATGAAAGGGCGCTGACCTTCTGGTCGCGCCCTTGAAATTGAACGTCAGATTGGCGTGAATGCGGCTCGCGCAGCGTCGGCCGGTCCGCCGTTCGGTAGAACGGCGGAACAAAACGCTTTAGTGGGCTGAATTGCGTGGGCTGCTTGATTGTTGCTACAGTTGCGGGGCGTGCCGGGGGTCCGGCGCGTCCCGTTTTTATATGACCATGAGGCGGCATGCGGTCGCGCGCGTGCGGACACCACGCCCAGACCGAGCGCGAGGATGCCCTATGGCCCATCATGCCGTTATTGAAATCGAAAATATGCCCGATAGCCCTGTAGCCCGCGAAGACCTGGGTGCCGGCGGTGCCTCTCGCGGTGCCGGTGCGCGCTCGCCGCTGTTCTGGAAGGTCTTGCTGCTTTCGATAGCGGTCATCTGGGGCTATTCCTTTACCACCATGAAGGACGCGCTCGATACCATTCCGGTGTTCGAGCTGCTCTACATTCGCTTTCTTCCGGCGTCGCTGGTCATGCTTGCCGTCTTCCACAAGCGCATTGTTGCCCATTTCAACGCTCGAAATCTGATTGTTGGACTTGGCATGGGCGTGCTCATGTGGGGTGCCTACGGTTTGCAGACGATTGGCCTGGCGCAGACCACGGCAGGCAAAAGCGCGTTTTTGACGGGCACGTACTGTATCTTGGTTCCGTTTGCGAGCTATGTCCTAAGCGGCGAAAAACTTACCCGTTACAACTTGGGCGCCGCGTTGCTGTGTCTGGCGGGCATTGGCTTGGTGGCGCTTGATAGCGTCGAGTTCAATGCCGGCGATGTTATTACGCTGGGCGGCGCGGTCTTCTTTGCCATCCAGATGGCGGTGGCCGCTAAGTACGGTCGCAAGATGGACATCAACGTCATCACGTTTTGGATGTTTGCGGGCAACGGTGTGCTGTGCCTGATCTCTTCGCTGCCGTTCGAGACCCAGGCGCCTTTATCCGTGTGGACGCCGAGCTTTATTGGCGTGATGGCATTTCTCTCGGTGGGCTGCACATGCGTGGGTTTGCTCATCCAAAACGTGGGCTTGGCGCATGTCCCGGCCTCGACGGGCTCACTACTGCTTTCGATGGAGTCGCCATCGGGCGTGCTGTTCTCGGTGCTGCTGATGGGGGAGGTGCTCACCTCGCGTTTGCTTGCCGGCTTTGCGCTCATCTTCCTGTCGATTATCTTGAGCGAGACGCACTTTGACTTTTTGCGTAACTCTCCGTTAGACCAGCGTTGACGTAATAATGTCCCGTCCCCGCCCTAAGATGAATGTCGCCAAACATCAACATCGAAGAGACGGGGACGGGATGCTGGACATCATACTCC